>CAMLSF010000050.1 GCA_946482615.1 uncultured Chromatiaceae bacterium
TGGCGTCCCTTAGGGGATTCGAACCCCTGTTACCGCCGTGAAAGGGCGGTGTCCTAGGCCTCTAGACGAAAGGGACACTGGAACAAAATCTTTGGTGGAGCTAAGCGGGATCGAACCGCTGACCTCTTGCATGCCATGCAAGCGCTCTCCCAGCTGAGCTATAGCCCCACACCAATTGCAGAAGTTGCTGAGCAATCCCCTACAAGACGAGGCGAATTCTAGGGGCCGGGGTTAAAGGTGTCAACAGTTTTTTAGAAAGCCTTAACTGTTCGCGTATTTTTTAAACTAAGTGACGATTGAAGCAGCAAAATACAGCAAAATAAAGCACATAGCCCCTGCTCTGTCAGCAAATGGATTCAATTCAAGGATATGGCATGACACTGAAATAAAAACAGGGCTAAAGTAAGGTTCCGGGAAATGTGTACCCGGCAAAGAGGCGACAAGTACCTCAGACCCGGCAGCATTGCCCCCCTATGTGACCAGACGAACGCGCGCAGTCAACAAAGTGGCAGCTTCAAGTACTAAAGGTATATAAAGAAAAAACCCTGCCGGAGCAGGGTTTTTTTACTATTAAAGACTCACGTTGTTTTTGCTAGCGCGCTCTTTAATGTAGCTCTCCCAGCTTGCAGCCTGACGGGCAAACTTAGGATCACTCTTGGCTTTTTGCACAGCCTGGTATGCGTCTCTGAACTTGTTCTGATAGAAGTAAGCTTCTACTAAAGCAAGGTACACAGGAGCTTTGGCTTTTACACCAGCTTCCAGCGCTTTGTTCAGAGCAACAACAGCAGCAGAGTATTTCTCAGCAAGGATCAGTGATGAACCCTGACGACGATAAGCGTCAGCGTCATTATCCAGCTGAGCTGATTCGCCGTAGTACTGAGCGGCTTTATCCATTTCACGCGCTGCCTGGAACGAACTGGCCATACTGTTCAGCATAGTTTTATCTTTTTTGATCAAACCAGACTTAATATGTTTTTCCAGTATCGTACCGGCTTTGTATGGAATGTTAGCATTTGAATACAGCTGAGCTAACAACTTATACTCATTCGCTGAATCCAACATCCCCTGCATGGCCGCAACTTCTAAAGTAACCAGAGCTTTGTCGTACTGCTCTTCAATACTGTAGAACTGAGCCAGATAAGTCCACCAGCGTTTTTCCGTAGGGAAAATCTTTACTGTGGTCTCTAACACTTCAATCGCTTTCTTGTTATTTTTCATTTCAAAATAAGCTGAAAACTTCAAAGTATATGGACCAGCGTTTGGCTTAGCTTTATCTTGCAGAGCAATGGCCATATCAGCAGGCTCAATCACCTTCTGATATTGCTTCATTTCCATGTAGGCGCTGGCAATACGCAGATAAACGTTCGCATCTTTTTCACCAGTAAAATCTAACCACTGGTAATAAGTTTTGATCGATTCATTGTATTGCTTATCGCTTAACAGCAAATCCGCCAATAACCGGTAAGCTGCTGCCTGATCAGTAAAACTCAATACATCAGGCTTAATCGCCTTACGTAAGTAGTTGATAGCTTTCTTCTCGTCTTTTGCGGCCCACATGTTGCCTAAAAAGCGATTTAAGTAAGCCATGTCAAACTCATTGCTTGACTCAACATCTGACAGCACAGCGATAGCTTCGTTTAATTTTTCTGCACCGTAAAGTTCATAAGCTTTGCCTATAGCTTTACCAACCTTTTCACCGACAGCGCTTGATTTGCGGTTTTTACGCTCTTCAATCTTCTTCGGATCCGGAGCTGCTACTGCATACGAACTCAGAGTTACAGCACCAAAACTAGCTAATACGATTAACGCAGAAGTAAGAGTAGTCATTTTCTTCATAGTGTTAACCCCCAGCCTGATCTAAAGAGAAGTCCAGTTGAACCATAATACCTGGTTGCTGAACAGCCTTACCATCGACCACTTTTGGTGAATATTTCCAACGTTTTAATGCACGAATTGCTTCACGGTCAAACACACGTTTAGGTTCAGCTTCAACAACCTCTACGTCACCGACGCTGCCATCCTCCAAAATAGTGAAGCGCATTTTTACCCAACCCTGTAAGCCATCGCGAGCAGCCTGTACAGGATATTTTGGTTCAATACGTACTATTGGAGTAGCATCGCCATCACGCATCATCGCTGAAGACGGGTCGCCTAATCCTGTACTGGCACCACCTACGTCAACTGACGGCAGGTTAAAACCTATAGAACCACCCGTATCGGTAGACTCAGGTTCAGCAACCGGAGCCTTTGGAGGCTCTGGCGGCGGTGGCGGTGGTGGTGGCGGTACCCGAACACGGGTCTGAGCTTTAGACTCAGGCGGTGTCGAGTTAATTTCAATAACGATTTGTTCCTTCTTAGCATTGGTGAACGTATCATCCCCACCTATAAGGAATGCCATCAACACATACAGGAAAAACGTTATTACCGCACCAACTACCAGTGATAGTAATAACCTTACCATATTACTTGTTCTCCGCAGCGATCGAAATCTTATCGATACCAGCCAGCTTGATTTGGTCCATTACTGAAACCACTACACCATGCTTAGCTTCTTTATCTGCTTGAATGATGACTGTGTCAGTTGGCGATTCGGCTAACAGCTTCTCAACTGTTGCACCAACACGCTCAACGTCTACAGCACGTTTATCCATCCAAATTTCACCGTTTGCGCGGATTGCAATAAAGATAGTGGCTGAAGGCTTAGATTGAGCTTTTGCCGCTTTAGGACGGTTTACGTCAATACCAGCTTCTTTAACGAACGAAGTCGTTACGATAAAGAAGATCAGCATGATGAATACAACGTCCAACATTGGCGTTAAATCGATTGCTGCCTCTTCGGCTTCACGTCTAATTTTACGTGCCATAAAATACTCTCTATCAATGATGAGGCATGTTGTCAGCTAATTCATGCACTGCTGACTTCACCTTACCTTCCAATTTGGACGTTACAAATACACCTGATAAACATGCAACCATACCAGCCATAGTTGGAATTGTTGCCATTGAAATACCAGCTGCCATCAGTCTTGGGTTACCAGTACCTTGCACCGCCATAATTTCGAAAACGGCGATCATACCAGTCACAGTACCTAACAAACCGACCATTGGACAGATCGCAACCAAAGTCTTGATTACATTGATCCGCTCGTTCAGTTTGACAGATGCATCAGACACCCACGCATCACGAATTTTATGCGCATACCATGAGGTTGTATCAACCCGGGCATTCCAGTCTGCGATAATTTTATTACGCATCGCTGGATATTCCCGACTGATAAACCAGAAGCGCTCTATGATCAATACCCACATGATGAAGAGCACTAAGGCGACAATATAAAGTACATCGCCGCCGGTAGCGATAAAATCCCTGACAGATTCCCAAAGCTCTATCAGGCTATGCATTACGCTTTCTCCTTCTCCGCATGAGCAGCGATGATACCAGCGCTTTGCTCATCCAGGACATGCAGGATTGAGTTAGACTTCGTTTGTAACATAGAGTGGATAAACAGTAATGGCAGAGCACATAACAGACCTTGAACAGTTGTTACTAACGCCATTGAAATCTGACCAGCCATGATTTTCGGGTCACCAGTACCGTGTAAGGTAATAACCTGGAACGCACCGATCATACCAACAACTGTACCTAACAGACCTAATAATGGACCTACAGCAGCGATCAGCTTCAGGATACCGATACCTTTTTCGATATCCGGAGTTTCGCGCATAATGGCTTCGTCCAGTTTCAGTTCTAAGTTTTCAACATCAACGTTTTTGTTGTCGTGGTACACTTTCAGGATACGGCCCAGAGCATTTTTCTCTGAAGGGTTAGACAGGTTTTTCAGCTGAGCATTTACACCTGAAGCAGCTGCAGTCAGGGCTAAGAAACGCAGTAAACCGATCAGTAAACCAATACCTAACAGAACTGTGATTACGTAACCAACAGTACCACCCTGGTGGAATTGTTCTTCCAGAGTAGCTTCCTGAGTTTTCAGACGCAGTAAGTTACCACCTGTTGGGTCGATGTATACTGGCATCAGAGTACCGGCAGCAGCATCTTTGAACGCTGTTGCATCAGCAACAATGTAAGACTCAGGTTGTTTTACCAGAGGCTGCATTTCCTGAGTATCAGCGTTGAACACCAGGTAACCGATGTCTGAAATCAGGTTGAATGCACCAATACGAGTTACAGAAGCAGTAGCACCGTTACCATCTAAGCCAACGACGTTGCCTTCAAACTTAGATACTTTGGCAGACTCAGTCATTTCAGTTTGCAGCGCAATCCACAGTTCTTCCAGTTCTTTGATTTCTGGAATTTCTTTGGCTTCTGACAGTTTTTTCAGCAGTTCTTCACGGCCTTTGTACTGAGCACTGATGTTAGAAGTAGCGATACCACCGATGGTTTCAGTTGCAGCACCACGAACGATACCGAACATTTCACCTAAAGTACCCTGAGCAGCAATTAATTCAGCTTCTTTTGCAGCTAATTTGCCTTCGTTGTCAGCAAACTGCTGAGTTAAAGATTTGCCACGAGCTTCTTCAGCCGCAAATTCAGCTTTAGCTCTGTTTAACAGGGCTTGTTTGTCAGCGCGGTCAGATAAGAACTCTTGCTCACGTTGCTGGTTGATTTTGCCTTCAGCGGTGCGTGATTTCTTAACTTGCTCTAATAATTGATCCAGCTTGGCTGTATCTGCTGCTGCAGTTAAGCACACGCCTGCAGACATAGTTACAACAGCTGCAATTACTAAACCTTTAAAAACTTTCTTCATTTATGCTTACTCCGCTGCTAACACTGGAAGTTTTAACAATTCTGGGGCAGCTTGTTTACCCGCAACACGAATCGCTAACTTGGTAGATTCCAGGTACTCTTGACCCAGAGCTTCCCACTGACCTGTAGTTCTGTTGAACATCCAGGCTTGTTTTTCATCCAGAGATTGAGCCAGTAAAGCAACGCGACCTACATATACGTAGTTCACGGTAATTTCGCTGCCATCAACAGCCAGCTTGTCCGTGTAAGTCACCAGTGCCGTACCTAAATCTTTTTCAACCTGGTAGGCTTCGATCACCAAACGGTACATTTCAGAGGTATTTACCGCTGAGTTACCTAATACTGAACGTAAACGTTCGATACGAGCTAAACGGTTGTTCAGGTCAATTGGCATGTCAGCTTTGATAAAGGCTTCTAAAGTATCAACCATACGATACATCAGAGGAACGATACCTTGCTTAGTACCTTCGATAGTACCAATTTGCTTGTCAAGAGAAGACAGAGATGCGTTTTGATCGGCAACCAATTTAGCAACGTGGTCGTTGTAAACTTTTAAGTTTTCAGTTTGTTCAACTAATTGACGGTACTCGGCCAATAATTCCTGGCTTTGGTCAAAAATGTTGTTGATTTTTTCCTGAGATTGGACTGAAGCGCGGATATTTTGCTGACCCGCTTTCTGCAGTTCTACCAGTGGATCTGCTGCTACTGAGGTGCTGGCCAGTGCAAATGCTCCAAACAGAGCAGAAGCAACCAGACTCTTACGAATGTTATTGTTAGACATAGTTCCCAACCAATAATTGCTGATTAACGTAACCTGTTTTTGAAAGGTTATTTTTTGTAACAAAAGATAACCCGGTTAAAGGGTAAACCGCCCGCATCATTGCAGCAAACTCGCGTATTGTCAATATAACAACGACGGTCAACGATGACAGTTTTGTTGCAATTTAACGATGGCTTATACCCTTTTTATCTTAAGCAAAACCGGAAGCTTTCCCGCATTAATAATCCATTAAAAATTTTGCTTATTTAATGTTCGGTGTTAACTTCCCCGACTCATACAACTTGACCATTTTCTCAAGAGAAATGGCCTTTATTTTTGATGCATTACCGGCAGTACCAAAAGCCAGATAACGATCTTTACAAATTTCAGTCATAGCTTTGACTGACTCCTGCAAATACTTACGAGGATCAAATTCCGCAGGGTTTTTCGCCATATAACGGCGAATAGCTCCTGTTGAGGCTAAACGTAAGTCAGTGTCTATATTGATCTTACGTACGCCAAATTTGATCCCTTCCTGAATTTGTGCAACAGGCACCCCATAAGTTTCAGGGATAGCTCCACCGTATTCGTTGATGATGGCTAACCACTCTTGTGGTACTGACGATGAACCGTGCATCACCAGATGAGTATCCGGGATACGGGCATGAATATCTTTAATGCGATCAATGGCCAGAATATCGCCTGTTGGCGGACGACTGAACTTATAAGCGCCATGTGAAGTGCCGCAGGCAATAGCCAGCGCATCCACAGCTGTGGCTTTGACAAATTGTGCCGCTTCTTCCGGATCAGTCAACATCTGGTCATGACTCAGGATACAATCCGCACCAATGCCATCTTCCTCGCCTGCTGCTCCGGTTTCCAGTGAGCCCAGACAACCTAATTCGCCTTCCACAGAAACACCACAGGCATGCGCCATTTCTACAACACGGCGCGTTACATTCACGTTGTATTCATAATCCGTAGGAGTTTTTCCATCAGTCCCCAGCGAGCCATCCATCATCACAGAGGAAAACCCCAGCTGAATAGCCTGCTGACAAACCGCAGCTGAAGTCCCATGGTCCTGGTGCATCACTACGGGGATATGTGGAAACTCTTCCACTGCCGCCAGAATCAGATGGCGCAGAAACGGAGCTCCGGCATACTTACGCGCACCAGCCGAAGCCTGCACTATCACCGGACTGTCCGTTGCATCAGCTGCAAGCATAATGGCACGCATTTGTTCTAAGTTGTTAACGTTAAACGCAGGTACTGCATAACCAAACTCGGCTGCATGGTCCAGCATTTGGCGCATTGAAATCAGAGCCATGAGATCCTCTCTCTTTGTGTAGGGTAAGGGTTGTGTTTAAAACCGCGGGCTCTGTTGTCACCTGAGGTGATCTTTAGTTATACAGAACCTGCGGTCGTTCTTTTTTTAGATTTTTGTAGTTATTTGTAATTTAAGTTGTTGCTTTCGCACGTTGTTCCAGAATTTCCACTGCTGGTAAAGTTTTGCCTTCTAAAAACTCCAGGAATGCGCCACCACCAGTAGAAATATAGGAAATCTTGTCCGCCAAATCATATTTATCAATAGCAGCTAAGGTATCGCCACCTCCTGCGATCGAAAATGCCTTGCTATCAGCTATAGCCAAAGCTAAAGCTTTAGTCCCCTGCTCAAAGGAGGCAAATTCAAATACGCCGACAGGGCCATTCCAGACAATAGTGCCGGCACTTTTCAAAATATCAACCAGCGCGGCGCTGCTGTCAGGACCAATATCAAACACCATATCGTCGTCACTGATATCTGCAACAGATTTAATGGTCGCCGGTGTGTCTTCGGCAAAAGCTTTGCCTGTGACTACGTCTGTAGGTACCGGAATAGAACCACCATTGGCTTTGGCTTGCGCCATCAAACGTTTGGCTTCAGGGATCAGGTCAGTTTCAACCAGAGATTTACCCACAGCATAACCTTGCGCCGCAATGAAAGTGTTGGCGATGCCACCACCCACTATCAGTTGGTCTACTATACCGGACAAAGATTCCAACACAGTCAACTTAGTAGAGACTTTAGAACCGCCAACTATGGCCACTAAGGGACGTTTTGGATTTTTAAGTGCTGCGGCTAAGGCATCTAACTCAGCGGCGAGCAAAGGACCTGCACAGGCAACAGGTGCAAATTTTGCGACACCATGAGTGGTAGCCTGAGCGCGGTGCGCTGTACCAAAAGCATCCATCACAAAGACATCACATAACGCAGCCAGCTTTTTCGATAAGCTTTCGTCGTTTTTACCTTCGCCTTTGTTAAAGCGCACGTTTTCAAACACCACCACTTCACCGGCATTAACTTCAACACCGTCCAGATAGTCTTTAACCAAACGCACAGGTACAGACAAGGCAGCGTTTAAATAATCCACCACAGGTGCCATCGAAAACTCTTCGGCGTACACGCCTTCATCAGGGCGGCCTAAATGCGAACATACCATCACTTTGCCGCCTTTTTTCAGCGCCAGTTCAATGGTAGGGATAGCAGCTTTTAACCGTGCATCTGAGGTTACTTTGCCGTTTTTTACCGGTACGTTTAAATCTTCACGGATCAGCACCCGCTTCCCTGTTAAATCTACATCCGCCATTTTAATAACTGACATACCAGACTCCTGTGATTTGATTAACTTTTAATATTTAATTTTAATGAGTTCAGACAAAACGCATCATAGCGCGGGTTGTATCAAGCATTCTGTTGGCAAAGCCCCATTCGTTGTCACACCAGACTAAACATTTCACTAAACGCTTGTGGCTAACCCGGGTTTGTGAACCATCAACAATGCAGGAATGCGCATCATGATTAAAATCGACAGACACCAGCGGCTCTTCGGTGTAATCCAAAATACCAGCCAGTTCCCCTGCCCTTGCGTGCTGTAAAACCTGGTTGATTTGAATTAAATCCACATCCTGATGCAAAGTCACACTTAAATCCATGGCCGTCACATTCACTGTAGGCACACGTACAGCTATGGCTTCAAAACGTCCGGCTAAATGTGGCATGATGCGTTCAATACCCCGGGCTAACTTGGTATCGACCGGAATAATAGACTGACTGGCAGCACGGGTACGACGTAAGTCCGTATGATACGCATCGATCACCTGCTGATCATTCATCGAGGCGTGAATAGTAGTAATAGTGCCACTTTCCACCCCGAAGTGCTGATCCAGTACCTGAATAACCGGTACTATACAGTTGGTGGTGCAGGAACCAGCCGACACCACTGTCATCTCATCTGTTAATAGATGCTGGTTAATGCCATAAATTACTGTGGCATCTATGTCTGCGTCTGCAGGATGGGAAAATAAAACTTTTTTCGCCCCTGCATCTAAATGCAACTGAGCATCAGCACGGCTATGAAACACACCAGTACATTCAAGCACTACATCGACCTCTAATTCCTGCCAGGGTAACTGTGCAGGATCGGCCTGACAAAACAATGCTATCGCATCACCATTGACCAGCAAGCCCTGTTCAGTCAGCTCAACAGGAAAACCAAAACGGCCATGCGAGGTATCGTATTTTAATAAGTGGGCTATACCTTTGGCGTCAGCCAATTCATTAATAGCGACCACCTGAACCTGCTCTGTTAAACCACATTCGTACACAGCCCGCAGAATATTCCGACCTATACGGCCAAAGCCGTTAATTGCCACTTTAATGGTCATTGCTACTCAATCTTCACGCTTTTACGGATCAAAAAGAGGGGCCACAAGGCCCCTTTTCATTTTACGCTAATAACTCGTTGGCCGCTGCAACCACGGCAGCAGTGGTAATACCAAAGTGTTCAAACAGCTGTTCAGCCGGAGCTGATTCACCAAAGCTGTCCATACCGATGATTTTTCCCGTCAAACCAACATACTTGTACCAGCTATCTTTAATACCTGCTTCGACGGCTACACGTTTAGTCACTGCAGCAGGTATAACAGATTCACGGTAGTCGGCACTTTGAGCTTCAAATACATCAGTAGAAGGCAAAGATACAACACGAACCTTCCGGCCCGCCGCTGTTAACTGATGGTACGCCTGTACCGCCAGCTCCACTTCAGAACCAGTCGCAATCAGAATCAGTTCAGGCGTGCCAACAGAGTCCAGCAACACATAACCGCCTTTACGGACATCAGCCAGTTGCTGAGCTGTGCGGGGTTGTTGCACCAGATTCTGGCGGGTGAAAATTAAGGTGCTTGGGCCTTCAGTGCGTTCAATAGCCGCCTGCCATGCCACAGCAGATTCAACCGCATCACAAGGACGCCAGTTCATCAGGTTTGGTGTCACACGTAATGACGCCAACTGCTCAACCGGCTGGTGAGTTGGGCCGTCTTCGCCTAAACCAATAGAGTCGTGGGTGTAGACAAAAATCACCCGCTGTTTCATCAATGCAGCCATACGCACCGCATTGCGGGCATACTCCATAAACATCAGGAAAGTAGCACCGTACGGGATAAAACCGCCGTGCAAAGCTATACCATTCATCATGGCGGACATACCAAACTCACGGACACCGTAATACAGGTAGTTGCCGCTGGCATCTTCTGCCGTAACCCCTTTTGAGCCAGACCAAATCGTCAGGTTCGAACCTGCTAAATCGGCTGAACCACCCAACAATTCAGGTAATAAAGGACCAAAAGCATTTAAGCTGTTCTGAGACGCTTTGCGGGTAGCAATAGACTGAGGGTTATCCTGCAGATGCTGAATATAAGCATCAGACTTTTCAGCCCAGTCTGCTGGTAAATCACCCGCCATACGACGTTTAAATTCAGCAGCCAGTTCAGGGTAAGCTTTGGCATAAGCGGCAAATTTTTCGTTCCAGCTTTGCTGAGCCGCTGCACCTTTGGTTTTGCCGTCCCACTCTTGATAAATGTCTTGTGGGATCACAAAAGGTGCATGCTCCCAACCTAAGTATTCACGGACTGCGGCAATTTCAGCATCGCCTAAAGGTGCGCCGTGGCAATCGTGTGAACCGGATTTATTGGGTGAGCCATAACCAATAATGGTTTTACAGCAAATTAACGTAGGTTTGTCGGTAACAGCACGGGCTTGTTCAATCGCCGCTTTTATAACAGCTGAGTCGTGTCCATCCACACCAGCAATCACATGCCAGCCGTACGCTTCAAAACGTGCAGGCGTATTGTCAGTGAACCAGCCTTCGACATGACCATCGATAGAAATACCGTTGTCATCCCAAAATGCGATGAGCTTGCCTAAACCTAAAGTACCAGCTAACGAACAGGCTTCGTGCGACACCCCTTCCATTAAACAGCCATCACCTAAAAAGGCATAGGTGTAATGATCAACCACAGCGTGATCTGGCTTATTAAACTGGGCAGCCAGAGCTTTTTCAGCAATAGCCATACCGACGGCATTAGTAATACCCTGACCTAACGGCCCAGTGGTAGTTTCCACACCGGGCGCATAACCGTATTCAGGGTGGCCAGGAGTACGGGAATGTAATTGACGGAATTGTTTTAAATCTTCAATGCCTAAATCGTAGCCAGACAGATGCAACAGAGAATACAACAGCATAGAGCCGTGGCCATTAGACAACACAAAGCGGTCACGGTTGGCCCAGCTTGGGTCTTGTGGATTGTGAATTAAATAATCGCGCCACAATACCTCAGCAATGTCTGCCATGCCCATAGGGGCGCCCGGGTGACCTGATTTCGCTTTTTGCACTGCATCCATACTCAATGCACGAATGGCATTAGCGAGTTGTTTACGAGACGGCATCTTCTCTCCTGCTTGATTGACTTTATAAAACTTTGATCCAAGGGGTGGGGTTACCCGTAGTCTTGCACTGCTCTTTTTTGTCTTTATTCGATTGGCGGCTAAGTGGGTGAACACTGTTTTTACATGGATACGGCAAAGTTGGGCTTATTTTCACAGAGCATCAGCTAAATCGCAAATTTTAATCCGCTGCAAAGCAAAGTTTTCGTGCCCCTTGCCGATACATTGGCAAGCTTTAGCATTAAAGACGTCCGGGCGGCAGAAAGTTCTGGCAATGGCCGATGGCTTTCACTAAAATAGCCGCCCCAAATTACAGCGCCCAGGCGCGATAACAACCAACATGTGGAATACGTAAATGGCACAACACATTTTTACCTCTGAATCTGTTTCTGAAGGACATCCGGATAAAATCGCTGATCAGATCTCTGACGCGGTATTGGATGCCATTTTAGAACAAGATCCAAAAGCCCGTGTTGCTTGCGAAACCTTCGTAAAAACAGGCATGGTGTTAGTTGGTGGCGAAATCACTACCTCAGCCTGGGTCGATATCGAAGAGTTAACCCGCAGCACTATTCGTGATATAGGTTATGTGCATTCAGACATGGGCTTTGATGCCAACTCCTGTGCTGTGTTAAGCGCTATTGGTAAACAGTCCCCGGATATTAATCAGGGTGTGGATAAAAAAGATCCAAGTGAACAAGGTGCAGGCGATCAGGGTTTAATGTTTGGTTATGCCAGCAATGAAACTGACGTGTTAATGCCAGCTCCTATTACTTATTCTCACCGTTTAGTGCAACAACAAGCCAAAGTGCGTAAAGACGGCACTTTAAGCTGGTTACGTCCTGATGCGAAATCTCAGCTGAGCTTTGTCTATGAAAACGGCAAGCCGGTAGGTATAGATGCTGTGGTTTTATCTACTCAGCACTGTGACACTATTTCTACGGCCGACCTGCGTGAAGCTGTGATGGAACACATCATCAAGCCGGTGTTACCAGCAGAATGGCTGAGCAGTAAAACCAAATATTTCATTAACCCAACAGGCCGTTTTGTGATCGGTGGTCCTATGGGTGACTGCGGTTTAACAGGCCGTAAAATCATAGTCGACAGTTACGGTGGTATGGCGCGTCACGGTGGTGGTGCCTTCTCTGGTAAAGATCCATCCAAAGTAGACCGCTCTGCTGCTTATGCTGCCCGTTATGTTGCAAAAAATATCGTTGCAGCAGGTTTGGCAGAACGTTGCGAAATTCAGGTGTCTTACGCTATTGGCGTGGCAGAACCTACCTCTATCAGTGTTGAAACCTTTGGCACCAGCAAATTAAGCGAAGATCAACTGATAGCCTTAATCCGCCGTCACTTCGATTTACGCCCTTATGGCCTGATCCAGATGTTGCAGTTAGAGCGTCCTATTTATCGCGCAACAGCAGCCTACGGTCACTTTGGCCGCAATGAATTCCCATGGGAACAAACCGACAAAGCAGAGATTCTGCGCTCTGAAGCAAAAATCTAAGTTTTTGTTTTTATACGCAGAAAAATAACAAAAGGAGAGCCTGGCTCTCCTTTTGTTATTTACGATCTCAGCAAAGCACGCTAAGGTAAAACGGATAAAAAACAGTCACAGCAGATGACCTGCAACTACAACACGGAGTATCCATGACGTCCAGTGCCGTAAAAACTTCCTGGCTCAATCGCAGCCTGAATGCCATAGAACGAATAGGGAATAAACTACCAGATCCTGCCATCTTATTTGCGTTGCTGATGCTTATTGTCTGGGGTTTGTCCTGGGCTTTATCGGGCATCAGCTTCACTGATATAGACCCCCGTACAGGCCAGCCTTTTCAGATTAAAAACCTGCTGGAGGGCGCTGCTTTTGCTGATTTTATGGCAAAAATGGTCAGCACTTTTGTCAATTTCCCGCCTTTGGGCGTAGTACTGGTAGCTATGTTAGGCCTGGGTGTAGCCGAATACACTGGTTTTATTAACGCTGGCCTTCGCAGTATCCTGGCTGTAACCTCCAAACGTTTACTGACCCCTGTCCTGATTGCCGTGGGCATTTTAAGTCATGTGGCTGTGGACGCCGGTTATGTGCTGGTGATCCCTTTAGGTGCGGTGATCTTTTACGCTGCAGGCCGTCATCCGCTGGCAGGTATTGCCGCCGCTTTTGCTGGTGTATCCGGTGGTTTTGCTGCCACTTTGTTTGTACCTTCCAGTTTAGATCCCCTGCTGGCAGGCTTAACCCAGGCTTCTGCCCGTTTATCGGCCGACCCGGCAGCCGCCAGTCTGGTGATTAACCCTTTAAATAACTACTACTTCACCACGGCTTCAGTGGTTCTGATCGTGTTAGTTGGCTGGGTGTTAACTGATAAATTTGTTGAACCCCGCCTGCAACAAACCAAAGTTGATGGTGACCCGGAGCAGTTACCTTCCATGGAGCCTTTAACAGAGAACGAGCGTAAAGGCTTACGTTATGCCCTGCTTTCTATGTTGATTGCAGTAGCAGCCTTAGTGGCCGTGGTCTGGCCTGAAAATTCAGCATGGCGTGCCAGTACAGGCGAATTAACTGCAGCTTCAGCACCTTTGATGCAATCCATAGTCGGGCTTATTTTTGTCTTTTTCCTGTTACCCGGCATAGTCTACGGTTATGTCTCAGGCAAAGTAAAAACCCATAAAGACGTGGTCCAAGGCATGACCAAAGCGATGAGCGGCATGGGCTATTACATAGTGATGGCGTTTTTCTGTGCCCAGTTTATTTTTGCCTTTGGTCAGTCTAACTTAGGTGCCTTGCTGGCGATTAAAGGAGCGAACTTTCTGCAGGAAATGGCCTTTCCTATGGCGGTAAATCTGATAGGTCTGGTATTGCTGACTGCAACGGTAAACTTACTGATAGGTTCGGCCTCGGCCAAATGGGCTCTGATAGGTGCCGTCTTAGTACCTATGCTGATGCAATTGGGCGTTTCACCGGACTTAACTCAAGCCGCTTACCGTGTCGGTGACTCGTCCACCAATATTATTACGCCTCTGATGCCTTACTTCCCGCTTATTGTGGTGTTTTGCCAGAAGTATGTGAAATCTACCGGCATAGGGACTTTAGTGGCGCTGATGTTGCCCTACTCTGTCGCCTTGCTGTTGTGCTGGACCAGCTTCCTGATTTTGTACTGGATGCTTGGCCTGCCGTTAGGCATAGGTTCAAGTTACGTCTACCCTGCTCCTTAAACCGCTGTTTTTAATAGCTTGTGATGCATATTCTTGCATCACAAGCCATACCCAGCCTTGAGTTTGCCTGCTACCATAGACACTTTCTCAAGTGCTTAAGAAGCGATTTTTATGCGTATTCCCAGAATTTATCAGCCAGGTAGCATTCCACTGCAACAAGAATTTGCCTTAGCCGAAGACGGTGCTAATCATATAGGTCGTGTGTTGCGGATGCAGGCCGGTGACGAGCTCTGTTTGTTTAATGGCGATGGCCAGAATTATCAGACTGTCATTACTGCGGTTGAAAAAAAACAACTGCTGGTCAAAGCGTTGAGCTCAACCGATAACCCGATCGAATCTCCCCTTAAACTGCATTTAGGTCAGGGTATTTCCCGTGGTGACAGAATGGATTTTGTCATTCAAAAAGCAGTGGAGCTTGGCGTTACTGAAATCACCCCGCTTTTTACTGAACGTTGTGGTGTAAAACTGGATGCTGAACGGCTGGCGAAACGCACTGAACAGTGGCAAAAAATTGCGATAGCCGCCTGTGAACAATCAGGGCGCAGTGTAGTGCCGGTGATCCACACAGCTTTGCAGTTGACGAAATGGCTGGCGCAGGAAACAAAAGATTTAAAACTGACCTTGGATCCCTGGACTTCAGACTCCATTAAGACCATAGCAGGCAGTCAGAGTATTCGTTTAGTGATAGGTCCTGAAGGTGGTTTTACCGACCACGAAGTCAGCCAAACCAAAGACGCTGGCTTTCTGGCTGTCCGGTTAGGGCCCAGAGTATTACGCACCGAAACCGCAGCTTTAACCGCCATCAGCGCATTACAGTTACAATTTGGTGATCTGGCCTGAACAGATCACCAGCAGGAGTGAAGATGATTAAATTAGGCATAGTGATGGATCCGATAGCGGACATCAATATCAAAAAAGACTCCAGTTTTGCCATGTTATTGCAGGCTCAGTCCAGGGGTTATCAGCTGCATTATATGGAAATGAATGACCTGTATTTAATCGAAGGTCAGGCCCGCGCCCGCACCCGTTTGTTGTCAGTGCAGCAAAACGGCGAACATTGGTATGACTTTGGTGGCGCTCAGGACATAGCCTTATCCGATCTGGATGTGATCTTGATGCGTAAAGATCCGCCTTTTGACACCGAATTTATCTACGCCACTTATATTCTGGAAAGAGCTGAAGACGAAGGCACGCTGATCGTCAACAAACCCCAGAGCCTGCGTGACGCCAACGAAAAGCTTTACACCAGCTGGTTTGCACAGCACACACCAAAAACCCTGGTGACCCGAGATGCTGCACGTTTAAAAGCTTTTTATCAGCAGGAGCAGGATGTCATTTTAAAGCCGCTCGACGGTATGGGTGGTGCTTCGATTTTCCGTTTAAAACCGGACGATGCCAACGTCAGTGTCATTATCGAAACCCTGACCGAACATGGCAGCCGTTATGCGATGGCGCAGCGCTTTATTCCGGAAATTAAAGACGGTGATAAAAGAGTGCTGGTGGTGAATGGTGAACCTGTACCTTATTGCTTAGCCCGTATTCCGGCCAGCGGCGAAACCCGTGGTAATTTAGCCGCCGGTGGTCGTGGTGAAGCCCGGCCTTTAACCGAAAGCGACTGGGCTATTGCCCGTGCCGTAGGTCCGACACTCAAAGCCAAAGGCCTGATTTTTGTCGGTCTGGATATTATTGGTGACCGTCTGACTGAAATTAACGTCACAAGCCCTACCTGTATCCGCGAAATTGAAGCGGCTTTTCCGGTCAGCATCACAGGCATGTTATTTGACCAGATTGAACTACTGTTAAAGCAGAAGCAGCAACAGTCCGCAGGTGTATAGATGGACAATTTCCAGAATCATTTATTAATTGCTATGCCGGGTCTGGATGATCCGATGTTTAAACGTAGTGTCACTTACATCTGTGAACACAACGCAGAAGGCGCTATGGGCATCGTCATTAATCATCCAATGCCGGTCAGAGTGACAGAACTGTTGAGTCAGCTGCAGATTGAACACGATGAAGACAGCCTGGCGGCTAAAGCTCATGTCTGTGCAGGTGGCCCGGTGCAAAGTGATCGTGGTTTTGTATTGCATACGCCCAAAGAAGGCTACACCAGCAGCATGAGACTGAATAATGATCTGATGGTCACCACCTCCCGCGACATTCTGGAAAAACTCACCACAGAAGATGCACCGGAGAAGTTTATTCTGGCCCTGGGTTATGCAGGCTGGAGTGCCGGACAACTGGAAAAAGAAATGGCAGAAAACAGCTGGCTGATGATCCCGGCCGATAACAACATTATTTTTGAACTGAGCCATGCCGAAAAATGGCAAGGTGCGGCTCAGGCTATTGGCATTGAAGTCTGGCAGTTAAGCCCGGAAGCAGGTCACGCCTGATGAGCAGTGTAACTGTATTAGCTTTTGACTACGGCTTAAAAAGCATTGGGGTGGCTGTAGGCCAAAGCATGACAGGCACAGCCACTATGCTCAAAGCCTTAAAAGCCCAGGATGGCACGCCAAACTGGGATCAAATCGAAGCCTTAATCAAAGAGTGGCAACCTAAGCTGTTGGTGGTAGGTTTGCCTCTGAACATGGACGGTACAGAACAACCCTTTACCGCCCGTGTCCATAAGTTTGTCAACCGCCTGCACGGCCGTTATGGCCTGCAGGTGAAAACTCAGGATGAGCGTTTAACTACAGTAGATGCCCGTTCGCAGCTCTTTGCTGAAGGTGGCTTTAAAAAACTCAGTAAAGAGCTGGTCGATAGCCTGTCAGCCAAACTGATTTTAGAAAGCTGGTTTGAAAATGGTGGCGCTTATGGCGATTAAAACCGGCTTCTACCGCCATTACAAAGGGCCTTTGTATCAGGTGCTTTCAGTGGTACGGCATAGCGAAACCGAAGAAGAACTGGTGTTATACCGCGCTTTGTATGGCGATTTTGGCTTATGGGTGCGCCCACTGGAGATGTTTATCAGCAATGTTGAAGTAGCAGGTGAACTGGTGCCCCGCTTTAGTTTTGTCTCAGAACAAGCTCCTGCAGAACTGGGAGTCTTACCTGCTCCCTTCCCGATGTCCTGATCCACACGTCATCCACCATTCATAGGTCTGGTAAAGGTAACTAATCCGCCTGAGTATAAAGCTCCCATCCGGGAGCTTTTTGTTTTTTATACTACCTTGAAAAAACAAAAACTTGTGTCTAAGTTCAGAACACAGACTTCAAGGCGGACCGACATGGAATCAAGTTCTGAACTCAAAGCTCTGGCGCTGGATGCGCTCAGCAACGTACTGCCGACAGGTATTGCAGTGTTAGACCCATCCTTCCGCTATATCAGTATTAACTCTGTACTCGCTGAATTTAATGGGGTTGCCATAGAACAACATTTAGGCCGCACTGTGCCAGAAGTCCTGCCCGCCCTTTCGTCAACCATCATGCCTCTGCTGGAACAAGTGCGGGATACAGGCAAAGCCCTGCTGAACTTCAGCGTGGTCGGTGATGATGCCTGCGGTCCGGATCAATCACACTGGTCAGGCTCCTACATTCCACTTTTTGATGCACACCAGCAGTTTTGTGGCATAGCTGTGGTTGCGCTGAACAGCACTATGGATTGGTTTGTGCAGCAAAGCCGGAAAAACGATTTGGAACGGCTGCGAAAAATTCTCGACAATATGTTTACCTTTGTTGGTATTTTGTCACCTGATGGCACCTTGCTCGATTCAAACAGTCCACCACTGGAGCTGGCTGGTATCACGCTGGAGCAAGTGCAGCATAAAAAATTCTGGGACTGCTTCTGGTGGCAACACGATACTGATGTAGCGGCCCGTATCAAGAGTGCAGTGCAGGATGCAATCAAAGGTGTAGTCAGCCGCTTTGATATCACAGCTCAGATGAAAGATGGCATTGTCATCATAGATTTTATGCTGGCTCCTGTGTATGACGATCACCAGCACCTGAGTTTTCTGGTGCCATCCGGCATTGAAATTACCAACAGAAAACGCAGCGAACAGGAATTACAGGACAGCGAAACCCGCTTTCGCCGGGTATTCGACAGTACAGCGGATGGTCTGGTTTCTATTGACTCGCAGGGGCTTATTACCCTGGCCAATACCAGAGCTTTGCAAATGTTTGGTTATGAGGCGGGACAGCTCACAGGTAAACCTATTGAAGTGTTGTTGCCGGACAGGTATCAGCAGCATCACCCCAAACTGCGTCAGGGTTTTATGCTTGCCCCCACCACCAGACCCATGGGACAACACAGAGAACTTTATGCAAAACGCAAAGACAACTCTGAGTTCCCGGTCGAAATAGGTTTAACTTATCTTGAAGGGGATAAAAAAGCGGCTGTGCTGGCCACCATCACAGATGTATCGGCAGCAAAAGCCGCCCAACAAAACCTGCAGGCTATTATTGACGAAAAAACAGCCCTGCTGGCCGAGCGCACCTTGTTGTTGAACGAAGTGCATCACAGAGTAAAAAACAATCTGCAGATCGTCTCCAGTCTGCTCAGTTTACGATCAAGAGGAGCAACTCCTGAGCTGAAACAAGTACTGCTGGAGAGCCAACTGCGGGTTCGTACCATGGCGCTCACCCACCAGTTACTTTATGAAAAACGTGATTTCTCTTCTGTCCCTCTGGCAAATTATTTACGGCAACTTTGTCAGTTAGTCAGACAAACCTTGAGCAATACTGACTTTATCCGCTTCGATTTTACACAGATGGATGAAGACATAGTGTTGGCACTTGAACAGGCTATCCCCTGCGGTTTATTAGCCACAGAAATCCTGACCAACAGCATCAAACACGCTTTTCCGGAGCAACAAAAAGGCCAGGTGATACTGAAGTTAACTCAGGCCCATCACAAAATAACCCTGATGATTGGTGACAACGGTATAGGCTTGCCAGCCACTATTGAATTAGGTCAGGGCAATTCACTGGGCATGCAGTTGATCCCGGCTTTTATTGCGCAGTTAGGTGCACAAATAGAGCTGAGTCGCCAGCAGGGTACGCTTTACTCCATCTATTTTTCATCAACCAGGGATTAAGGTATGCAAAGTAATATTCTGATCGTCGAAGACGAGTATGTCGTTTCTCTGGACTTAAGAAACACGCTGGAAGATCTGGGACATAAAGTGACAGGCACTGTAGCCCGGGGTGAAGATGTAGTGGCCAAAGCACTGGAAAACCCACCGGATCTGGTGTTGATGGATATTCAGTTGGCAGACAAGATGCGGGGCACTGAAGCGGCCGAACACTTAAAAAAACAAATGGATGTGCCAGTCATTTTCCTGACTGCTTATTGTGATGAAAATGTACTGGAACAAGCTGAGAAGTCTTTTCCTCATGGTTATCTGATCAAACCTTTTGACCGCCGCGAATTGGAAGCCAGCATTCGGATGGCGCTGGTGAGACATCAAGCGGAACTAAAGGTCAAAAGCTCAGAGCAGCGGCTGCAACAAGCGCTTGGAGCCGCCAAAATGAGTTATTGGCAGCTGAATTTATCCACGGATCAGCTGGATATGGACAGTGATCTTTATGATTCCCCGCTGCTGCAAGCTCCGTTAGCTGGTGGTATTTCAAAACTCAAAACTATACTGGCTGCCGAAGAACACCCACGTTTATCAAGACTCTTCGCCCGCAAACGGGATTTTAATGCTGTTTTTATGTCAGCCCAGACCAAACCTCTGCGTTATCTGGAATTATTCGGGCATTTTCAGACCTCACAAAATCAGAGGTTGATCAGTGGCTTATTGCGTGATGTCACTCACAAGCAAAAAGAAGAGCTGCAACTCCGTCAGGCCAACACTGTGTTTAAAACCACCTCTGAAGCTATTTTAGTGCTGGATGATGCAGGCCAGGTATTGTCGGCAAATCCGGCCTTTAGTCTGGTGACAGGCTACAGTGAAAACGAAATACGAGGCCTTAAACCGGATGATTTTTTGTATCCGAAACAGCAAACCTCGCCTGTATCCGTGCGGTTGCAGGAATTGAGTTCCAGTCACTGGAGTGGTGAAGTGGAATGCAAACGCAAAGGTGGTTCACTGTTTCCCAGCTGGCAGCATCTGTGTAAAGTGCGATCGCCCATGAGTAAAGGAGCCATCAGTCATTATGTGGTGATGTTTTCTGATATCTCAGCCCTCAGACGTGCTGAAGAAAATCTTGCCACGCTGGCATTCAGCGATCATTTAACAGGTCTTGGCAACAGGGTAAAACTGGAAAAAATGCTGAAAACCGAACTGGTCCGGGCCAGCAGAAACCAAAGTATGTTAGGTATTCTGTATCTGGATTTGGATGGCTTTAAGCTGGTGAACGACACCTTAGGCCACCATGCCGGAGATTTATTACTGCAGGAAGTCGCGAATCGCATCTGCAAGCTAACCAGAGCAGGCGATGTTGCCACCCGTGTTGGCGGTGACGAATTTGTCCTGGTGGTGCCTGATATCCATCACCCATCCGACTGCCTTCATATTGCTGAAAAAATACTGCGTACCATAGCTCAGGATATTTCGTTGCAGGACAACATAGTCAATGTGTCCGCCAGCATAGGTATTGCCTGTTATCCGGATGACGCCACCAGCTATGAAGAACTGCTCAAATGTGCTGATTTAGCCATGTTTGCTGCCAAAGATGACGGCAGAAGCAGATTCACCTTTTTTAATCCTTTGATGGCGGAAAAAACCAGCCAAAGAGTTCAGATAGAAAAAGATCTGAAAACAGCTCTGTACAAAACAGACGAACTTTTGATGTATTACCAACCCATAGTAGGGCTCCAGGATGAGCAACTCAAAGGTTTTGAAGCACTGATCCGCTGGTCTCATCCCACTATGGGCTTTATAGCCCCGGACCGTTTTATTAAAGTCGCCGAACAAAGTAGCCTGATTAACGAAGTGGGTGACTGGGTACTGCAACAGGTGTTTAAAGACGTAGCACAACTTATCAGGCGCTACGGCAACAACATTTCAGTGTCCATTAATTTGTCTGTGCGCCAACTGGAAGATCAGCAACTAGCAGAGAAAATCAGGCAGTTAGCTGCCCAATTCAGCGTCTCTTTATCTTTGATTTATTTTGAAATGACTGAAACCGCCTTAAGCCAAAGTCAAAGCATGTTAAGCACACTGGAGCAACTGCGTTACCTTGGGGCACGTATTTCAGTGGATGATTTTGGCACAGGTTATTCATCCTTAAGCCGTCTGCGGGAACTGCCTATTGATTGCTTAAAAATAGACAGAGCCTTTATCGTTAGCCTGGAAAAAGACAGCAGCAGCGCAGAAATAGTGCGGGCAATCTGTGCTTTAGGCAAAGCCTTAGACTTGACTATCATTGCCGAAGGTGTGGAAACACCAGGCCAGTATCAGATTTTAAAAGACATAGGCTGTGACAAAGCTCAGGGCTATTTATTCGGCAGGCCCGGACCGCTCTGAGAGAAAAAGGACGGGATAACCCGCCCTTCTTTAGTCATTATCCGTTAACCCCGCCACAGTCACACCGGACAATAAGCCCGCCCCTGTGGTGCCTTCCTGCAATTTCATCATCAAACGTAAGTCATTGGGTGAATCGGCATAATGCAAAGCGTCTGCATGGCTGATTTGGCCCGCTTTGTATAAATCGTACAGTGCCTGATCAAAGGTTTGCATGCCAAGTTCTCTGGATTTACTCATCACAGCTTTGATTTCCCCTATCTCGCCGCGTTTAATCAGATCAGCAACAAGAGGCGAATTGAGCAGCACTTCAATAGCTGCCACCCGTTTTTTACCATCCACAGTAGGCACCAGTTGCTGGGCCACTATGGCGCGTAAATTCAGTGATAAGTCGAACAGCAACTTGCCGTGTTTTTCCTTAGGCACCAGATGCATAATACGGTCTATGCCCTGATTGGCGTTGTTGGCGTGCAAAGTGGCGATACATAAATGGCCGGTTTCGGCAAAAGACAAGGCGTATTCCATCGTATCCTGGCTACGAATTTCGCCGATAAGTATCACATCCGGCGCCTGACGTAACGAGCTTTTCAGCGCCGCTTCAAAGGATTCGGTATCTATCCCCACTTCACGTTGCGTCACCAGGCTTTTTTGGTGATCGTGCACAAATTCAATAGGATCTTCGATGGTTAAAATATGGCCACGGGCGTTTTGGTTCCGATAGCCCAGCAAAGCGGCCAGCGAAGTCGATTTACCAGCACCTGTGCCCCCCACAAACAGCACCAGTCCACGCTTGGACATAATGATTTCTTTCAGTACAGGCGGCAGCCCCAAATCATCAGCTTTAGGGATAGTCGTAACTATACGACGCACCACCATACCGGCCTGATCGCGCTGCCAAAACGCCGATACCCGAAAACGCCCGGCGTCATTGGCTATAGCGAAGTTACATTCTTTGTCTTGCTGAAACTGGGTTTGCTGTTTTGGCGTCATGGCCGATAACACCAGCGCCAGCGACTGCTCAGGGCTTAACACCTGCTCTGCTATCGGCT
>CAMLSF010000051.1 GCA_946482615.1 uncultured Chromatiaceae bacterium
TCACTCCATTCCAATGTTCACAAAACGGCAGGATAGCCGTTTTGCACAGCTTTAGAGTGAAAAACATGCCGGAAGTTTTTACTCTCAGTAGAAATGATAACTGAATGACAGGCCATAAGTGCGCGGCGGGCCGTACACTCTGGTGCTGAAACTCAGATCGGAGTTGGCTTTGTCGGCCAGGGAGACCAGGTACTCGCGGTCAAACAGGTTCTTAGCCCAGAGCGCCACTTCAATACGGCCGTCGTCAGACACCAAACCCAATTGGGTATTCACCAACAGATTACCGCCAAGCTGAGTGGCCGCCAGGTTGCGTGATTCGGAATACATCGCGCTGCGATAACTTGAATCGATGGCCCAATAAGGCCCCCAGTCGCCCAGTTGAGGCAGTTCAAGCTGCGAGGCCAGCGTCACTGTCCATTTGGCTGAACCCGGCAGTTGATTGCCTGAGCAGTCATCGACCGCATGACAGTCACTAAATTCGTCAAAGCGGGCATCGGCATAACCCAGGCTGGATTTGACGCTCCAGTTCGAAGCTAACTTCAGCGTCAGCTCCGCTTCCAGTCCTTGGCTGGTCGCACTGGGTCCATTGACGATTTGGTTAACGCCGTTGTCATCCACCACCAGAGTTTGAATATCCTGATAATCCAGATAGAAAGCGGCCAGGTTCAGCCGTGCTCTGCGTTGCCAAAGGTCCGTTTTGGCGCCAAATTCATAACTCAGTACCTGTTCACGGCCAAAGCCAATTTGCGGGTTATTGACGTCTCCCCCGACAGCGGCGGCAGACTGCGGCCTGAAACTGTAACCGCCTTCTTTAAAGCCTTTGGCTACTTTGCCATAAAAATGCAGATCGGCATTCAGGCTGTAGTTCAGGCCAGTGGTCCAGGATAAAAAGTCGTCATTCTGGCTTTGTCGGGTCAGCGGGATGTCCACGTAATTCAGCAGGTAAAAGCCGGGCAGGCTGGTTTCATAACCTCCCTGGATGAACTGCATGTCTTTGTCCACTCTGGAGTAGCGCAGGCCGGCGAAAGCCGACAACTGTTCCGTCAGGTCCTGCGTCAGGTTGGTAAAAAACGCCGAACTTTGGGTTTGCACCTCACCGTCAATTTCAGCGCCCGAATTTGGCAGTAAAGCGAAACTGGTTGGGTAGGGGGCGGTTAAGCCGGTAGGGATGCCCCTGATCCCAGTGGGGCTGAAAAAGCGTTGCAGATTGATTGCATCGTTATCCAGGTAATACAGGCCAGCCACATAACGGAAGCTGCTGTCTGTCGGCGAAATTAACTGAAGTTCCTGAGTGAACTGTTGGTTATTTTCTGATTCAATGCTGTTGGAGAGTCGCAACGAGGTGCCATCTGTGTCATTGGCAAGCAGAGAGTCATAGACTTTGCGGGCGCTGATGGCTTTGAATTCGTGGCCGCTGTCAAAGCGGTAGCTCAGAGTGGCGTCTACACCCCAGTTGTCGCGCAGCCCATAGATATCTTCTTTATTGGCCATGACCTGATAAGCGCCGTCCACCAGTTGGTTGGTAATCACCTGTTGTTGGCTGAGCACACCAATGTAACCCAGGCCCTGGGCATAGTCGGTGAGTTTGCGTGCCGGAGGTGTGCTGGTATCTTTCAGCCAGTCGGCATTGATATCCAGGGTTAACCGGCTGTCAGGGGTGAATCTGAGTTGGAAACGACCGCCATCGCGGTCATCATCAAACAAGCGGTTATCTTCCGCTTTATTGTACTGATAGCCGTCACGTGTTACCGAGAAGCCGGACAGGCTGGCCGCCAGCACGCCTTCCACTAAACCGCCACTGATATAGGCATTCGCTTTTTTCAGGCCAAAATTACCTGCGTCCAGTTTCAACCTGGCTTCGGTATCATCGCTGGGTTTTTTGGTTGTAATGCTAACGACACCCAGATTGGTGTTCTGACCAAACAGGGTGCCCTGCGGTCCGCGCAGCACTTCCACCTGTTCAATATTGCTTAGCTCCTGGTTAAAGCCGGTCGGTCTTGAATACACCACCCCATCAATGTAGATCCCAAGGCCTGGACTGGCGCCTGAGTTAAATACACCATTGGGGTTAGAGGGGATACCCCGCAGGTTTACTGTGGTGGTAAAAGCCGAGACAACACTCATCGACAGGTTCGGCACTGAAAATTGTAAATCCTGTAAGTTTTGCAGGTTGCCCCGTTCGAGCTCTTTGCCACTGATCACCGACAGTGCCAACGGTACTTCCTGCATATTTTCACCGCGCTTTTGCGCCGTAACCATAATACGCTCAACTTCCAGCTCAGTCTGGTTGTCCTGTGCCCACGCCTGGCTGATCGCCATACTCAGTGATAACAGGGATAAGGACCATCTGCCGGCTTTTAACCTCTGATGTTGCATTGTTCGTTCCTCTGGTAGTGTTTTTGTTGCCGCTTCGGATGGCGTTTTGGCATTTACCCTCTGTGGGGTCTCTCCTGTTTAACCAGACTGCGCGGCGGAACGCCTCCGGCTTTGCAAAGCCGGAAAAACAACACTGCCATGCTGATGGAAAAGCGGGTTTCAGCTATTGCAGCTTTGCAAATAAATACCCTATAGTCGGTGAGGACAGACCAGTGACAGCAAATTGAGATAGGGAGATTCGTATGACCCAATGGCTATATCAGCCGTTGCAGCTGCACACCGTCAGCCTGATGCTGATAGCCTTTCTGATCCCCGGCATCCTGTTGTACGCCGTGCTTTGGTCACAGTGGCGGCTGAATAAAGCGGCGCTGGCCTGGTTTGGAGCCTTGTCGTCCGTCTGTGCTTTGTTGGCGTTGTTTTACCTGGTGAAATATGAAATGCCAGAATGGCGTGATGCGCTCTACACCCTGGTTTCGCTGCAGATGTGGCTGGGGCCATTATTGTATTTCTTTACACTGAAGATGGTGAAACCTGAGCAGCCATTACCCCGTTTCTGGCCCTGGCATTTCCTGCCTGCATTGGTGTTAGCCGGGTTATGGTGGTTGCAGTGGCCTGTGCCACAACCCGATCCCAGTCTATGGCCCTGCATTGAAGATAATAGTTGCAGTCAGAGTTATGCCGACCGCTGGCTACACCGGCTCAGTGCCTGGTTGTCTATTGGTACCTATAGCAGTCTTTCCCTGCTGCAGTTACGCCAATATCGGCAGCGTCTGAAGCAGCAGTACTCTGAGCTTGACCATATTCAACTGCAATGGTTAGGTGTGGCGTGCCGGATTTTTATTGCAGCCGTGCTTGTATCCGTTGGCTCTGAGCTACTGGTGCTGGCTGGCTTTCCGTTATACATAAGTGGTGCCGGCATTCAGGCGCTGGCACCGCTTGGCTCTTTGTTTATGCTGAGCTATTTCGGTCTCCGGCAGTTGCCTTTACAGTTTGGTATGCCGCAAAGTGGCGCACAGTCTGCGGTTGTCAGAGAGGTGCCACAACAGCAAAACCAGGATCGTAAATACCAGACCAGCAGTCTGACCAAACAAGCGGCAGAGCAGCTATGGCTTCAACTGCAGGAGCTGATGCAAAACCAGAAACCTTACCTGGAAGCCGGCCTGAAAATAGCCGAGCTGGCGCAGCAGCTTGGCCAGACCCCACACCATGTATCTGAGACCATTAACGGCTACGCCGGCCTGAGTTTTTATGATTTCATCAACAACTACAGGGTGGATGAAGCGGCGCGCTTGTTGCTGAATAAAAAATACGACCATTGGTCGGTGACTGATGTTGGCTTTCAGTCTGGCTTCAACTCTAACTCTACCTTCTTTGCTCAGTTTAAAAAGCGTATGCAGCAGACACCCAAACAATTTCGCGAACAACGCCAGCAGCACCTCACTGCATCTGACTTTGCAAAGCCGGAAGAAAGACGGGCTGTACAGGGCTAAAGATGGTGTTTTATCCATCGGAACTGAAGGGATGTTATGAAAATAAAATCAATGGCTGCAGCCTTTGGCCTGGGTCTGGCCGCACTAACTGCCGTACTGTTGTACCGCACTATGACTTTGGCATTACCTGAACAGCAACTGCCGCAACCAACCAAAGTGCAGCCCGATCCGGCCAGGCTTTCGGCAAATTTAGCCAAAGCGGTGCAGTTTAAAACCATATCCTTTGATCACGGTGTAGTCGACAGACAAGCCTTCGATGCTTTTGTCAGCTGGCTGGCCGG
This sequence comes from uncultured Chromatiaceae bacterium, assembly GCA_946482615.1. The sequence goes on from CAMLSF010000051.1 coordinate 4,148, forward strand.
GACCTACCCGGAGTTTCATCAACAGGCGAGCCTCACCCGGTTAAATGACTACACATTGCTGTTTCACCTCAAAGGGCGCGACAGGGCCGCTAAACCCGTATTGTGGTCGGCACATTATGATGTGGTACCAGTGATCCCCGGTACTGAAAAAAACTGGCGGCATCCGCCCTTTGCCGGCAGCATAGCCGACGGTTATATCTGGGGGCGGGGTACTATGGATGACAAAGGGTCCGCCATCGCCATGCTGGAAGCTCTGAGCTGGTTGTTACAGCAAAGCTTGCTGCCTGAACATGATTTGTATCTGGCGCTGACCCATGACGAAGAAGTTGGCAGTACCAAAGGCTCGAAAGCAGTTTCAGAATGGTTTAAACAGCAGGGGATACAGCTGGGCTGGACTCTGGATGAAGGCTCTTTTGTGCTTGATGGTATGGTGCCCGGAGTCAGCCAGAAGGTCGCCAGTATTAATATCGCCGAGAAAGGTTATCTGAATGTCGAACTGGTGGTGTCCGCTGCTGGTGGCCACAGTTCGATGCCACCACAGGAAACAGCTGTGACTATTCTGGCTGAAGCCTTATTAAAGCTGAAACAGCATCAGTTACCCGCCAGCCTGGATGGCTTACCACTGCAGTTTTACCAGCGTCTGGCACCTGCTATGGGTTTTACTCAGCGGTTATTCATTGCCAACGCTTGGTTATTTGCGCCGCTGATCGAGGCTGAGTTGGCCAAACTCCCGGCAGGCAACGCCATGCTGCGCACCACCTATGCTCCAACCATGCTCTCAGGCAGCGTCAAATCCAATGTGTTGCCGATTGAAGCAAAGGCCACGGTGAATTTACGTATTCACCCGCGTGACAAGGTAGAGGCTGTAGTCGCGCACCTGAATCAGGTGATTGATGACCCACGGGTCCGGCTGAATGCAGAACGGGGTATGGAGGCTTCGACTGTCAGTGAAACTGAAAACGCCGCTTTCAGGTTGCTGGAGCAGACCAGCCGCAAAGTGCATGGGGATGTGCTCACGGTACCCGGACTGACGCTTGGGGCGACCGACAGCAGGTTTTACAATGATATTGCAGAGGCCAATTACCGTTATGCGCCTATGGTGGTGACGCCGCAAGATTTAACGGGTTTTCATGGCACGGACGAGCGGATAAGTCAGGACAATCTGGTCAAAGCGGTACAGTTTTATGCCGAGCTGTTGCTGGCTCCCCTTAACTGATCGCTGGCGCTATTCTGAACAGCACAAAAAGGGGGATCCGCTAATGCCAGTCAGCTTATCTGACAGGCATTAGCCTGCTATGGTGGCGGTTTTGCATTTGCAGCTATTCGTGCGGTGCACTCCAAAGGGACATGGTCACATCAGGGACTGAGCCTGGGTTTAAGTCGAAGCTCGTTCCACTATGCGATAACCCACATCTATGGGAGGTTTACGGGTTTTGTCCTGTCCTGAAGTCGCCATCAGCAATTCAACCGCTTGCTGACCCATTTCAAAACGTGGTGAGGCGACGCTGGTGATCGAAGGTTCGACCAAAGCAGAAGCTTCCAAATCGTTAAAACCACAAATGGCAATATCGGCCGGGACCTTTAGATTCATGCGTTTGCTTTCAAACAAAGCACCCAGCGCCAAATCGTCATTACAGCAGAACACTGCATCACACTGGCCCTGAGATTCTGCCATCACGGCCTGCAACAACTGACCGCCCAAACGTATGGATGAAGACTGAGTGGTGGTGACTACATAAGTCTGACAAGGCTGTTTAAAATCCGCGATCGCTTTTTTAAAGCCAGCTAAACGTTGCTGAGTGCGGGTGTCCATACGGGCCCCTAAAAAGCCCAGTTTACGGTAGCCTTTTTGCAGCAGGTGATTGGTGATATCCACTCCTGCATTAAAATGTGAAAAGCCAATATTCATATCAATAGGGCAGTCGCTGAGTTCCATCAGTTGCACTATAGGAATACCAGATTGTTTCAGTAGCTTACGGGCGTAATCTGTTTGATCTGTGCCGGTCAGGATAAAACCTTCAGGCGATTGGCTGAGCAAAGTCGCGATCAGTTTTTCTTCTTCCAAAGGCGAATAATGGCAATCGCCTAATACCACCTGCAGCTGATGTTGTTTCACAGCACTGTAAATACCCTGCAGCACATCATTAAAAACTATGTTAGATAATGATGGAATGATAACCGCTATCACACCTGAACGACGGGATGCCAAAGCACTGGCTGCATGGTTACGGATATAACCTATTTCATGCACGGCCTGTTCAACTTTTGTCCGCAGCTTTTCTGAGACTTTATCAGGATTGCTAAGTACACGGGACACAGTAATAGCACTGACGCCTGCCACTTTTGCCACATCTTTCAGGTTGGGTTTTTTATTCATCGCACCATTCTCTTTATTTTTAAAAAACAATAACTGAAAGCTCAGTTTGAGTCAAAATGGTTGCGCTATCATTTTATCTGAATTAAGCTGAGGCCACATTTTTATCGAAGGTGTGATCGTATCTGATGCAACAGGATCTAACAGCTCAGACCCAGGCAAGCAAAACAATACAATGCCACAGTCTGATCATTATGGGAGTGGCTGGCAGTGGCAAATCGACGCTGGCTTTGCGCCTGGCGGAGCAACTGGGGTGGCGGTATCTCGAAGGGGATGATTTTCATAGCCCCGAAGCCAAACAGATGATGGCCTCAGGCACCCCTATTACCAGTGAAATGCGTGATCAGTGGGTGGGACTTTTATGTGCGGCATTACAAGAATGCGCCACAAAGCAACAACCTGTGGTGTTGAGTTATTCAGGCTTAATCCGCAAACATAGGGAACGTATTCGTCAGGCGGCTTCCTGCCCACAGTTTGTTTATTTACAGGGCAGCGCTGAGTTGCTGGCCGAACGACTGGCGAAGCGGCAAAACCATTTTATGCCTGTGTCTATGCTGCAAAGCCAGCTGGCGACTATGGAGCCTGTGGATCAGGAAGCTGATGTGTTGTGTCTGGATATCAGTCTAAGTGTTAATGAACTGATGTTGCAGGTTATATCCAAAGTCGAACAAGAATTGTGAAAGTGCCCGGGTTATGACGAGCGCAATGCCTGATTGGTTATCACTGAATGGTACAAGTTTGATCCAATTTAATAATCAAAACAACAGAACAACGACAGGGTGACAAAGTGACAACAGAAACTGCGGTACCTCAAGACCGACTTAAGCTGAGTGAAAAACTCGGTTACGGTGTCGGTGATATAGGTTTTAACTTTTACTGGGCCAATATTTCGGCCTTTTTGTTAATTTTTTATACCGATGTATTTGGTATTTCAGCGGCTGCTGCCGGCACCATGATGCTGATCACCAAAATCATCGATGCTTTTACCGATCCTATGATGGGCGCTATAGCGGACAGAACCAAAACCCGGATGGGCAAATTCCGGCCTTATTTGCTGTGGCTGGCTTTGCCTTTAGCTGGAGCTGGTGTCTTAACGTACAGCACACCGGATTTAGGGCCGGATGGCAAGCTGATCTGGGCCTACTGCACCTACAGTTTGTTGATGCTGATTTATACCGCGATCAATATTCCTTACTCCGCTTTGTCTGGTGTGATGACCCGTAATAGTCAGGACAGAACCACTTTAGTCAGCTTCCGTTTTATCGGTGGTTTTACCGGCGGTATTCTGGTGACTTATTTAACCCCTAAGCTGGTGGTTTGGTTAGGTCAGGGCGATGAGGCTTTGGGCTGGCAGCTCACCATGGGCGTCTTCGGTATAGCTGCGGCTTTGCTGTTTTTATTCACTTTTGCCACAACCAAAGAACGTATTCAACCTGTCAGCGAAACCAACAGCGCTGTGCTGCAGGATTTACTGGATTTAAAAAACAACAAACCCTGGCTGGTGCTCTTTAGTCTGGCGCTGATCATTATGATCACTATCACCATGCGGGCCAGCAGCGGTGTCTATTACTTTAAGTACTATGTCATGCGGCCTGAGCTGGTCGGTGAGTTTTTATCCTCTTATATGTTTGCTTTGGCATTGGGTGCGGCCTCTACCCCTTTAATGACTAAGTTTATAGATAAAAAGCCACTGATGATGCTGCTGATGAGTCTGGCCGGATTATTTTCTATCAGCCTGTTTTTTGTACCAGCCGATCAGGTAGGTTTAATTTTTGCCATCAATCTGGCTATAGGTTTTGTGCTGGGCCCTAAATCGCCTTTGGCCTTTTCTATGTATGCCGACACTGCAGATTACAACGAATGGCGCACAGGCCGCCGTGCTACAGCTATGACCTTTTCCGCCGCGACTTTTTCGCAAAAACTCGGCGGTGCTATTGCCTCTGCTGTGATTGGCTGGTTACTGGCGCTGATAGGTTATGTGGCTAATGCGGAACAAAGTGCCGGGTCGCAGATGGGGATTTTATTGATGGTGTCGGTGATCCCTGGCTTAGTGGCTTTATTGGCTGCTTTTGTGATGCGCTTTTACCATTTAGATGAAAAACAATTGCTGACCATTCAACAGGAACTGGATCAGCGCAAAACAGCACCCTCAAATAAAGCAGTTGTAGTCGGAGTGTCGGAGTAACTATGAAGAAGTTGATGCAAGCCACAGAAAACGGCCAGCGTTATGAATTGTACAGCGCCACTGCGATGCCACAGGCGGCGGGCTTTTTATGGAACAAGGTGATGATGATCCAGCAAAACTGCCGTGGTTATGCCACAGCGCAGTTTATGCAGCCAGAACCAGCTAAATATGCCCATGCGCCAAACTTAGAAGCCAAGACCTTTATGCAGCCGGAACAGCCTTATTACGCGCATCATCCGGGCCGTTTTGTGTATATCAAAGATGAAAACAGCGGTGAGATCTGGTCTGTGCCTTACGAGCCGGTGCGTAAAGAAGCCCAACACTTTGTGTTTTCAGCAGGCCAGTCGGACATCCGTTGGCAACTGACGCTCGACTGCGGTTTAACAGTGGAATGGCTGCTGACCTTAACGCCAGAGCAACCACTGGAGTTATGGCAACTGACAGTACGTAACGATTCAAAACAACAGCGTTCTTTGAGTCTGTATCCGTATTTCCCGGTTGGTTATATGTCCTGGATGAACCAGTCTGGCCGCTATGATGCGGATTTAACAGCCATTATCTGCTCTTCAGTCACGCCTTATCAAAAGTACCCGGATTACTTTAAAAACAAATTTTTAAAAGACAAAACTTTCCTGTTGGCCGAGCGTGAGCCGGATTTCTGGGAAGTGAACCAGCAAGCATTTGAAGGCCAGGGCGGTTTGCATGCTCCTTCTGCGGTACAACAGCCGTTTTTAGCCTGTGGTGATTCAGATTACGAAACCCCGGCTTGTGTGATGCAATACAGAGCCTCCTTAGCTGCAGGTCAGGCAGAGCAGTACCGTTTTGTGTTTGGTCCGGCTTATGACAAAGCTGAAGTCGCACAAATCCGTCAGCAGGTGTTTGGAACGCCAGAGAGTTTTGCTCAAATTCAGCAGGACTACGCTGCTTATGTTGCCCAGGCCGTGCCTTGTCTGGAAATCGACACGCCGGATCAGGAGCTGAACAACTATGTCAACCACTGGCTGGCGCGTCAGGTGTATTACCACGGCGACGTCAATCGCTTAACTACAGATCCACAAACCCGTAATTATCTGCAGGATAATATGGGTATGAGCTATCTGGCCCCTGCGATAGCCCGCAAAGCTTTTTTAACAGCCTTGTCGCAGCAGCATCTGTCAGGCGAAATGCCGGACGGTATCCTGCTGCACAAAGATGCTGAACTGAAATACATCAATCAGGTGCCTCATACCGATCAATGCGTCTGGTTACCTGTCTGTATCAGTGCTTATCTGGCCGAAACCAACGACTATGGGCTATTAAACGAAAAAGTTGCCTACAAAGATTCAGCCGAACAACACACTGTAGCCGAACATATTCACCGTGCTATGGGCTGGTTATGGCTGAAAAAAGACGAACGCTGCTTAAGTTATATTGAGCAGGGTGACTGGTGTGACCCGATGAATATGGTGGGTTACAAAGGCAAAGGGGTGTCGGGCTGGTTGAGCTTAGCAGCTGCTTATGCGCTGAACGTCTGGGCGCAAATTTGCCGTGAAGCCGGTCAGACAGAGCATGTGGCGTTGTATGAAGAGCAGGCAGCCGCCTTTAACGCCGCAGTGAATCAGTATTTATGGGACGGCAACTGGTATGGCCGTGGTATCACAGACGATAACGTGGTGTTTGGCATCAGCAAAGACACTGAAGGCCGCATTTACCTGAACCCACAAAGCTGGGCTTTATTAAGTGGTGCCGCCAACAGCGAACAACAGCAGCAGCTGTTAAAAGCCGTAGAGCAGCAATTGCATACGCCTTACGGCCCGCAAATGCTGGCACCTGCTTATACAGCTATGCGGGAAGACGTGGGCCGTGTGACCCAGAAATACCCGGGCTCGGCAGAAAATGGCTCTGTGTATAACCACGCTGCGGCTTTTTACCTGTTTGCTTTGTATCAGGTGAATCAAGCCGACAAAGCTTATCAGGTACTGAAACAAATGCTGCCGTCGGACGATCCACAGGATCAGTTACAACGGGGTCAGTTGCCGGTATTTATTCCAAATTATTACCGTGGTGCTTACCAGACTTTACCGCGCACCGCAGGCCGTTCCAGCCAGTTATTTAATACAGGCACTGTGCATTGGGTGTACCGCTGCCTGGTCGAAGGTTTGTTTGGTGTGAAGGGTGACCAACAAGGTTTAACTTTGGCACCACAACTGCCTGCCAGCTGGCACAAAGCCTCAGTGTTACGCCGTTTCCGTGGTGCAGACTTCCATATCCGGTTTGAACGGGTTGCTGGTGTCAAAGCTACAACTTTATGGCTGGACGGTGTGCAGCAAACTGAATTGGCGGTACGTAATATCACAGCAGGCCAAAGTTATCAGTTGCTGCTGCAATTACCGCTGTAAGGCAGTGTGTGAAGAGCAAAAGGCAAAGGGCTAAATAAAAGGAATGGCTATGATCCGTATAGGTTTATTAGGTGCAGCACGCATTGCCGATCGGGCTATTATTCAGCCCGCCGCCAGGCGCTCTGATGTGGTGATAGCAGCAGTGGCTGCATCCACTCTGGAAAAAGCCCAGGCTTTTGCCCGGCAGTTTGATATAGAGCTGGCTTTAGGCAGTTATGACGAGCTATTGGCCCGTGATGATATCGACCTGATTTACAACGCTTTACCACCTTCTATGCATGCAGAGTGGTCCATTAAAGCCTTGCAACAAGGCAAGCATGTATTGTGTGAAAAGCCTTTTGCCATGGATGTGGAAGAGGCCAAAGCTATGGTGGCAGCAGCAGAGGCCAGTGGCCGTTTGTTGATTGAAGGCTATCACTACCGTTTTCATCCGGTGTTTGCGGAAGTTCAGCGGTTAGTTGCCAGTGGTGAGCTTGGCACTATTCATACAGTGCGCAGCAATTTTTCGGTGCGTATTGCCGAAGCGCCAGGTTCTTTACGCCACAACGTACCTTTAGGTGGCGGCGCTTTAATGGATTTAGGCTGTTACCCACTGCACTGGTTACGTACTTTATTTGGCGGCACACCGCAAATTTTATGGGCCGGTGCCATTTGTCCTAAACCTCAACTCGATAGCAGCTTCGAGCTTCGCCTGCAGTTCCCGAACGGCCCGCTTTGTTATGTCGGCTGCGCTATGAGCGAACATTTAAGCCGCCACCACGACGCCTCTTTGTATCTCGAAGGTGATAAAGCCCAACTGGAAGTGCTGAATCTGGTTGCCCCTCATCAGGGCCACAAGTTATGTCTGACCAAAGATGGCCAAAGCCATGACTACCAGCTCCAGGGCGATACCACCTACGACCACCAACTGGCGCACGTCGTCGCCTGCATCAAAGGCGAAATCAAACCCCTGACAGGTGGATGCGACGCCATAGATCAGATGCAACTGATTGATGATGCCTATAAAGCGGCGGGGTTGTTGCCGCGGGCCTTTTGTAAAGACTAAGTTTATTGAGCTTCACAACACAGCCCTGGATCGTCAGGGCTTTTCTTTTTCTTCTCCAGGCTATACACAAATCCTTTCCAATAAATCAGTTGCCAGTGGTATGGTTAAGCTGAAACTACAGAGCTCTGAGCAAGGAAAGAATGCGCCATGCAGTTAAAAATTACCGCGTTATTTGTGCTGGGTTTATGTGTATCCGGCTGTGGTCAGCAGCAGAAGCCAGGGGTGGCTGATACTGTTTATTCAGGTGGTGTTGTGATCACCATGAACGATCAACAACCTCTGGCTGAAGCTGTGGCTGTGTCAGATGGAAAAATTATTTTTGTCGGTTCTGACGAAGAGGTGAAAGCCTATCTGCATCCCGGCACTGAACAGGTCGATTTGCAGGGGCGCAGCTTGTTACCGGGTTTTATCGACGCTCATGGTCATGTCAGCACTGTAGGTTTGCAGGCGATGTCGGCCAATCTGTTGCCGGTACCAGATGGTCAGGTGAACTCCGTTGTTGTGTTGCAGCAGGTATTGACTGAATTTATCAGTCAGTCGGACTTACCTGCCAAAACCGGTTTGGTGATGGGCTTTGGTTACGATGACTCCCAATTGCAGGAATTACGGCATCCCACTAAAACTGAGCTGGATCTGGTATCCACTGAGCTCCCTATCATTATCATGCATCAGTCAGGTCATTTAGGCGTCGCTAATAGTAAAGCTCTGGCTATGGCGGGGATCAGTGCAGCAACAGCAGATCCACAAGGTGGAGTGATCCGTCGTCTGCAGGGTTCAGACGAACCGGACGGTGTATTGGAAGAGCTGGCTTTTTTTACTGTACTGGCGAAATTGTTCCCGATGTCTGATCCTGAGTTTGCAATGCAGATACTGCAGGCAGGGCAAGCACTGTATCTGAAATACGGTTACACCACTATTCAGGATGGTCGTGTTAGTTCTGATCAGGTTCACACCGCCATCAGAGCTGCAGAACAAGGCTTGTTAAAAGCCGATCTGGTGTCTTATCCGGATATTACCGATGCAAAAAGTGCAGCATTGATGCAGCCGCCCTGGTTCCACGACAGCCGTCATACACCAGCCTATCGACAACATTTCAGAATAGGTGGCATGAAGTTAACACTGGATGGGTCGCCTCAAGGCAAAACAGCCTGGCTCAGCCAGCCTTATTATCAGCCGCCTGCCGGCCAAAAGGCTGACTATGCAGGTTATGCTGTAATGACCGATCAGCAGGCTCAAACTTATATTGAACAGGCGTTACGCCAGCACTGGCAACTGCTGGTTCATGTGAATGGGGACAAGGCCATTGACCAGTTTCTGCAGGCGATGCAAAAGGATTTTCAACTGCATGGGCAAACCCAAACCCGCCCCGTATTGATCCATGGCCAGACGTTACGACAAGATCAGGTAGCGCCATTAAAACAGTTGGGCATTTTTCCGTCAGTTTTCCCTATGCATACTTTTTATTGGGGCGATTGGCATCGATCTTCAGTATTGGGCCCGGAGCGGGCTGAACATATTTCGCCTACAGGCTGGCTGTTGCAGCAGGGTATGATGTTCACCTCTCACCACGATGCTCCTGTTGCTTTTCCAGATTCGATGCGGGTGTTGTCTGCCACAGTGAACCGTACGACCAGAAGTGGTTATGTCTTAGGCCCACAGCACAGAGTTGAGCCGTTAATAGCGCTCAAAGCTCTGACTTTATGGGCCGCCTGGCAACATTTTGAAGAAGCCAGCAAAGGCTCAATCGAAGCCGGCAAACTGGCAGATTTCGTGATCCTGTCGGACAACCCTTTAACAGTGCCAAAAGAGCAATTAGCCAGTTTAAAAGTGCTGCAAACCATTAAGCAGGATAAAACAGTGTATAAAGCCGATTAGGCAAAATTCGACGCCCGCTAATTTGAGGCGGGATTCCCCTGACTTTAGGGAAAAAGACGAGAACAACTATAGAGCCCTGCATTGATGCCAGTACAGGGCTTTTCTGTTAAAATTTTGATTTTATTCGATATTTTGTATCTGTTAGTTGATTAGTTTTTATAATCTGTTTTAAATCAATTGGTTGCATTTAAATTCTATTTTTATTTTTGTGTTTTACTCACCACTTTACCCGCCATTTTTACTTCGCTTAAAATATGCATTAACTGCTTACTTTCGAAAGTGAGTCACCAAATTGTTGCTCCACATAATCCAACACGTTATTCGATAGCTTTATAAAAACAGCTAACGCCTCCAGCCATTGAGTGGGGTTTTCAGCATATACCATAGGGCTAACATAGCTGTTGTATCGCTGCTCGAACTTAGGGTTATCAGCTAAGAGCTGCAATCCGAAGCGTAACTCTTCAATAGGGGATTCAACCATTTGTGGATGTTGATTACCATAGCGCTCAACATCTGTGCGGATTGCTTTAGCCACAAGTGCGGCAAGTTGCTCGATATCTGAAGGTTGGGCGAGCTGGATATGGTAAGTATCGTAGATATGTCGAACTAAGGTCTCGTCATCATCCCGTTCGCTGTTGCGCTCTACACTGGCGGTTCTGCGCATCATTGAAAGCAGTTTTTCAGCCTGTGTCTCAATAATTGCAGCGCAGGATAACTGGTTAATCTCGACATCACTTTTCAGCATGCGCGAAAAAATAGACTGAATACTCCGTGGCTCAGAGGCACTGAGTAAATCAGATTCGATAAACTCCAGTTTGATAAATGGACGCAAACAGGGGGCTTGCTGATACTCCTGTGGGTAACGAATGTCGAAGCTGAAATATCTATATTCATCCAACACTAGAGGCGCAGTTTCAACAGAAAAGGTTTTACTCTGTGCAATAACTGACTCTACCAACTGCTTAGCGGCCTTGCGTGCATTTCTTCTGGCATTTCGAGAGATGAGGTCGGAAAAAGCTGGCTTCGGGACCAGCTTTAGATCGACGTCTTCAGACATGCGATAGGTTTTGATTGCAGATTTCGCCAGTGCTGTTCCACCAGAGAACACTATGTGGTGATATTCGAGTTCAAGTGCAGATATCTGCTGCAGCAATTGCACTACGTAATAGTCTTTCTCAACAATGGCAGGGTTGCCAAGCCCTAAAGCATTCGCAACATCGATAAATAGCGAGCTATCGAACTTCGTTGACACGCTGTTTCCCTACCGCAATCTTGCGGGTAAAGCGTGAACTCTTAGGGATAATTTTCACGTTTGCTGGAATTTGAGTGCTTTCGCCTGACAAATTTTTCAGAGACAAGTCATCAAGTTGATAATCAACACCTAACCTTTCCATGGCCTCTATCATCACCCCGTCATTACCAGCAGGGTTGTCCGGCATTAGCTGGCCAGTAATACGATTGATTCTGGCGCGTACATACAGGCCGTAGCCAATTTTCAACAGCAAGCCTTCGCGTACCAGGCTTCTGAGGCCACGGCCAACCTGATCATAATCAGCGATATCAGTAAAATCAGAACGCAGAAAAACAGAACGCTTAGAGCGCTTCACTCTGGTTTGTATTCTGTCTTGTATCGTCATCTGATACCTCCCGTTTATCATAGTTGTAGCATAAGCAAAAATACGACAATGATCAAATACAAAAATACGACAATTAAATGAAGCTTTATCCAGTATTAATAAGTGCTTCAGAGGAGTAATTAATTCTAATTTTTTGTAAATCGTTGATTAGTGGAGAGGATAAAACATTGCTTGAAATAACCCTAACGTCGTAGAGACTAATAAGATGAATTGCATCTGTGACAGACGTTTGAGGTGGAAAACTCAATGGTATGTTGAGGGTATAACATAAAGCATTTTTCAATGTACTGCCAGAAAGGGTCTTTGCTTGAGCTAAGATCAAGCAAAGACTTTAACCAGCTCCATGAGTTGGGGGTTTGTTTTAAGTTATTGATTTTATTCAATATTTTGGATTTGTTCCCGCATCTGTTCAATTAAAACTTTCAGCTCCACCGCTGTATTAGTGATCTCGGTTGAGATGGCTTTCGAGGACAAGGTGTTCGCTTCGCGGTTGAATTCCTGCATCATAAAATCGAGGCGGCGGCCTATGGCTCCGCCTTGTTTCAGGCTGTGGCGGGTTTCTTTGATATGAGCCTCTAAACGGTCCAGCTCTTCTGCTACATCAGATTTCTGGGCTAAAAAGGCCATTTCCTGCTCGAGGCGGTTTTGGTCCAGTTCGGCTTTTACTTCCTGCAGGCGGTTGAGCATTTTGTCGCGTTGCCATTGCAGGGCTTGTGGTAAATGGGTGCGTAAAGTGCTGACATGAGTGGCGATTTGATCCAGACGGTCGCGGATCATGTGCTCTATAGCGACGCCTTCACGGCCACGGCCTGCCACGAAGTCGACTAAGGCAGCGTCAAAAGCTGCCATCAGTTCGGCTTGTAAGCTGTCGATGTCTTCTTCCTGAGTTTCCATCACACCAGGCCAGCGCAGAATATCCACTACGTTTAACTGGGCTTTGCCGCTTTGCTCGGCTAATAGGCTGGCGCTTTGCATCAGTTGTTTGGCCAAAGCTTCGTTAATTTTTAACTCACCGGCAGAGCTTGCCGCACTGTATTTCAGGTTGATTTCCAGTTTGCCGCGGTGCAGTTTCTGCCGCAGTTTGTCGCGTAATAAACCTTCTAAGCAACGAAACTGTTCTGGCAGGCGGAAATAGCTTTCCAGATAACGCTGGTTAACGGAGCGGATTTCCCAAACGGCATTGCCCCAGCTGGCACGAATTTCGTGGCGGGCATACGCGGTCATACTGTGGATCATAACTGTGTCCTGAAATACAAAATAATTCCGAGTATACCCAGTTCACCTATCATTCGTCTAATAGATGGCACAGCAAGGGTGAAATCCCTATAATGAAGCACTTTTAATCTCAGGTTGAGGCTTCACCATGCGTCCTAGCGGCAGAACAGCGAGTCAAATTCGTCCTATTACTTTCACCCGTCAATTTACGGCTCATGCTGAAGGTTCAGTATTGGTTGAGTTTGGTAACACCAAAGTTATTTGTACTGCCAGCGTGATTGAAGGTGTGCCACGTTTTATGAAAGGTCAGGGCAAAGGCTGGATCACTGCCGAATATGGCATGTTGCCACGCGCTACTCATACCCGTAACGAGCGTGAAGCGGCTAAGGGGAAACAAGGTGGCCGGACTATGGAAATTCAGCGTTTAATAGGCCGCGCTTTACGTACTGCTGTGGATTTAAAACTACTGGGTGAAAACACTATTACTATCGACTGTGACGTGATCCAGGCCGATGGTGGCACCCGCACTGCCTCTATCAGTGGTGCCTGTGTGGCTTTAGTGGATGCACTGAATTTTATGCGCGCTAAAGGGTTGATCAAAACCAACCCGTTGAATTTTATGGTGGCTGCGGTTTCTGTGGGTGTTTATAAGGGCACTGCTGTGGCCGATTTAGACTACGCCGAAGATTCAAACGCTGAAACCGATATGAATATCGTGATGACTGAAACCGGCAAAATCATTGAAATTCAGGGCACGGCTGAAGAAGCGCCATTTAGCTTTGAAGAAATGCAGCAGATGATGGAATTAGGCAAACACGCCATCCGTGAAATTATCGACGAACAAAAACGCGTTTTAGCTTAAGTTTTACTTAAGGTTGTGAGGTCACACTAAGTTATGAAACAGTTTCAAATAGACTTTATTGAATTTGCCTTGTCGCGTCAGGTGCTGAAGTTTGGCAGTTTTACACTGAAATCCGGCCGTACCAGCCCGTACTTTTTTAACGCAGGTTTATTTAATACGGGTGGCGATTTAGCCCGTTTAGGCCGGTTTTATGCGGCGGCGTTAGAAGACGCCGGTGTAGAGTTTGACCTGTTGTTTGGCCCGGCCTACAAAGGTATTCCTATAGCGACGACTACGGCTGTGGCTTTGTTTGATCAGTATGGTAAAGATGTGCCTTATTGCTTTAACCGCAAAGAAGCCAAAACCCATGGCGAAGGCGGCAACTTAGTGGGCTCGCCTTTGCAGGGCAAAGTGATGCTGGTGGATGATGTGATCACGGCCGGTACTGCGATTCGTGAATCGATGCAGCTGATTCAGGCTCAGGGCGCCAGTTTAAGTGGTGTGCTGATTGCGCTGGATCGTCAGGAAAAAGGTCAGGGCGAACTTTCTGCTATTCAGGAAGTCGAACGCGACTTTGGCACTCAAGTGGTGTCTATCATTTGTTTAAACGACTTAATCAACTACCTGCAAGGCAAACCAGAGCTGGCGCAGTATTTAGACGCTGTGTCTGCGTACCGTGCCCAATATGGCGTGAGTTAGGGTTTTAAGGATCGGAAATGAGCAAGCCAAACGGCACAGGTTTTGGGCGTATTATTAAAGCTGCGGATTGTAGCCGTAAGGGGTTTACTGCAGCCTGGGTGAACGAAGCCGCCTTTCGTCAGGAAGCCGGGCTTACTTTAGCTGCTATTCCTTTTGCCTGGTATTTAGCTGCTGATTTTGGTCACTTTGCTATTTTGATGGGGGTTTGGTTGCTGGTGATTATTGTGGAGTTACTGAACTCGGCCATTGAAGCCTTAACAGACCGTGTCAGTTTAGAGCGGCACGAATTATCAGGCCGGGCTAAAGATATGGGCTCAGCTGCTGTCACTTCGGCTTTGGCTTTTGTCACGCTGGTATGGGCAGCCGCTATCTGGCAGAAATTTAGTTAAGCTGATTTAAACAATAAAAAAACCGGTCAACTTCAAAACTGACCGGTTTTTTTATCTGTAGCTTTTAAACAGCAAGTTTTAAACCGTGAATAAGGTTTTCTGCAGCAAAGCCCATTGGTTAGGCCACTGCGCTGTTGGCAAGCGGGCAAAACCTGAGCGGACAAACTGCTGCATTTTGCCTTCACAAATGCCAAGTAACAGGTTGGCTAAATCCCCTTCATCCACAGGAAAACTTTTTCCTTCCCGTAACTTACGTTCGCGCAGGCATTGTTTTAACTGAGTTTCCAGCTTTTCATACAAGGCGCTGATACGCTCCTGCAAACGTTCCTGTTCTCCCTGCAAGGCATCGCCGGTTAAAATACGGCAGATACCAGGGTTACGCTCGGCGAAGATCAGCAATAACTGCATAATCAGCTCAATACGCTGCTCGGTTTGTTTGTGCTCTTGTACTATCGCATTAATACGCGACAACAAGGTGTCTTCAATAAAGTCGATTAAACCTTCAAACATCCGGGCTTTGCTGGGGAAATGCCGGTACAAAGCCGCTTCAGATACACCCACCTGAGCTGCCAAAGCTGCTGTGGTGATACGCTGGCCCGCATGGCTTTGCAGCATAGCGGCCAGAGCCTGCAAAATATCTTCTTTGCGGTTGGGACGTTTTGTTGTTGCCATGGAAATCCTTGTCACTAATTACTGACGGCCAGAGTGACCAAATCCACCTTCGCCCCGGTCTGAAGCGTCAAAATCTGAAACTATGTTAAATTCTGCCTGCACTACAGGCATAAACACCAGCTGAGCAATACGATCACCCGGCTGAATAGTGAAGTGTTCCTGCGAGCGGTTCCACATAGATACCATCAGTTGACCCTGGTAATCCGAGTCGATTAAACCCACTAAGTTACCCAACACTATGCCGTGTTTATGACCTAAACCAGAGCGTGGCAGTATAGTGGCGCATAAATTTGCGTCACCAATATGAATAGCCAAACCTGTTGGGAGCAGCGTGGTTTGGCCAGGAGCCAGTTGTATTTCTGCATCCAGACAAGCCCGTAAATCTAAACCAGCGCTGCCCGGTGTGGCGTAAGCTGGTAATGGGAATTCAGTGCCGATACGTGGGTCGAGAATTTTTAAATCAATGGCTTTTTTCATGCAGATAACGCTCGTTAATCAATAAAAGAAGTTGGTGTGCCAGCTCTGTTTTGGCTTGTAAACCAAACTGCTGTTCGCCGTCAGCCCAAAATACGCTGAGCGCATTGTGTTCGCTGTTAAAGCCCTGGTTCGATAGAGATACGTCGTTGGCGCAAATCAGATCCAGTTTTTTCTTCGCCAGTTTCTGGCGGGCATAATTAGCGACATCCTGAGTTTCAGCGGCAAAACCTACAGTAAAAGGACGTTGTGAGGTTAATGCGGCCACAGCGGCAATAATGTCCGGGTTTTTTATTAAGGTCAGGCTGGTGCTGTCGTCGCTGGTTTTTTTCAGCTTCTGTGTCGCTACCTGCGCCACTTTATAATCTGCTACCGCAGCACAACCAATAAAGATGCTTGCGTTGACTGCCTGCTCTAATGCGACCTGATACATCTGGTCGGCTGTGACCACATCAATACGTTTTACACCTGCAGGTGTTGCAAGCTGCACCGGTCCTGCGATTAAAGTCACGTCAGCCCCTAAGCGTGCTGCGGCATCAGCCAAAGCAAAACCCATTTTGCCTGAGCTCTGATTGGAGATATAACGCACCGGGTCTATCGGCTCGCGGGTAGGGCCAGCGGTAATTACCAACGATACGCCAGTTAAAGGCTGAACTCGCGGCGCAAAATGCTCAAGTACTAAATCCACCAGCTGCAAAGGTTCTAACATCCGGCCCATGCCGACATCACCACAAGCTTGTTCACCTGCGGCTGGCCCCCAAATGTAAAAATTGCGTGACTTTAATGTGTCTACATTGTGTTTGGTGGCTATATTTTTATACATCTGCTGATTCATCGCCGGAGCCACAGCCACTGGGGCATCTGTTGCCAGTACACAGGTGCTGAGTAAATCGTTGGCCAGACCATGGGCTAAGCGGGCAATTAAATCAGCCGAAGCTGGAGCTATCAGTAATAAATCGGCCCATTTGGCTAACTCTATATGGCCCATAGCGGCTTCGGCAGCAGGGTCGAGCAGACTGTTGGCCACCGGATGACCGGATAAGGCCTGCAAGGTTAAAGGCGTAATAAATTCGCGCGCTGCGTCGGTTTGAATGACTCGTACTTCAGCGCCTCGTTCTTTCAGACGGCGAATTAAGTCGGCACTTTTGTAAGCGGCAATACCGCCGCTAATGCCTAATAAAATGCGTTTTCCTGAGAGTAATAGTGCCATGTCTGTCGCAGCAAAAAGGGGTTAAGTGGGCGTTAAGATAACACGGAAAGATGAAGGAAAACAAAAACTCAAGGAGGCGGAGATGAGTATCAAAAGCTGGCCTGAAGGTGAAAGGCCAAGAGAAAAACTGCTGGCACATGGCGCAGAACATTTATCGGACGGCGAATTGCTGGCTATTTTTTTGCGTACTGGTGTGGCCGGCATGGATGCGGTGGAATTGTCCCGCACTTTGTTGCATCAGTTTGGTGGTTTGCGGCCTTTATTAGCAGCCAGTCAGGCAGACTTTTGCAAAGGCCATGGCTTAGGTCAGGCAAAATATGTGCAGTTACAGGCAGTTATGGAGCTGAGCCGGCGCTATCTGGTGCAAAGTATGCAGCGTGATACTGTGTTCACTGAGCCTGCTTTGGTGAAGCGGTATTTACAACAAAGTTTAGCGGCGCAAAAACGTGAAGTTTTTATGTTGTTGTATTTAGACAGCCAACACCGGCTTATTTGCGCCGAACCGTTATTTTTCGGCACTATTGATGCATCTCCTGTGTATCCGCGTATTGTAGTTCAGAGTGCTTTAGCGCATAATGCCGCCGCCGTTATTTTGGCTCACAATCATCCATCCGGAGTTGCAGAGCCGAGCCGTGCCGATCGGGTGATAACGGAACGCCTGACTCAAGCCATGTCTCTGGTTGACATCAAGTTGCTGGATCATTTTGTGGTAGGTGATGCAGAGGTTATTTCCTTTGCCGAACGCGGCTGGCTATAAAGGTCTGAAGTTTGGATGTGCAAACGATCGCCTGAACCGTACAGATTTGCTTGAATTTGATCAGGCTTTCGTGTATAAATTGCGCCCTTTCAGAAATCCGGGGCATTCTTCTTGGCCAGAAGGATGAACGAAGCTCGAGCTGAAGTAATTTTGGAGAAACATTGACATGTCTAGAGTGTGCCAAATCACTGGTAAGGGTCCGATGGTAGGTAACCGTCGTTCACACGCCAACAACGCAACTAAGCGCCGTTTCCTGCCTAACCTGCAAACTCACCGTTTCTGGGTTGAAAGCGAAAACCGTTTTGTGACTTTACGTATTTCTACTCGTGGTATGCGTATCATCGACAAAAATGGCATCGATACTGTTTTAGCCGATCTGCGTGCTAAAGGTCAGAAGGTTTAAGGAATTAAATTATGCGCGATAAAATTCGTTTAGTTTCTTCTGCTGGTACTGGCTTCTTCTACACAACAACGAAGAACAAACGCACCATGCCAGAAAAAATGGAAATCAAAAAGTTCGATCCTAAAGTGCGTAAGCACGTGATTTTCAAAGAAGCGAAAATCAAGTAATTGAACTTAAAAAACCCGGCGTAAGTCGGGTTTTTGTTTTTACATCTGTATAAAACGTCTCGAGAACTATCAAGTAAAATGGTTCACAAAATAGCAGGACAGCTATTTTGCACAGCGTAAGTTGCCGAAGGCGAACATCA
>CAMLSF010000052.1 GCA_946482615.1 uncultured Chromatiaceae bacterium
ACGTTCTGTATCCGGTCGTTTTACTGCAGTTGAACCCGCTGTTCGACCTGACTTGTGATTATATTATTGCGATAACTATTATTTCGCAAGTTTTATTTTGCATTATTTTGCGAAAATTGATTAACCTCATGATTATAAAAAAATTAAAAATAAAAAAAGGGCCGCCAGGGCCCTTTTCTTCGCGGGTAACCTTCAGAGGTTTTTTGTTAACTGTGCCCGTAACTGCACCAATTCTTGCCTTAAAGCATGGATATCCGGCTCAGCCATACCACAACTTAAACCTATAGTCTGGTTCACCTGCACCGCCTCCTCCCGCATAGCCCAGCCCGCCTGGGTTAAACGAATTTCCAGGGTGCGTTCATTGTGTGGATTGCGGGTCCTGATCAACAAGCCCATGGCTTCCATACGTTTAATTACAGGAGTTAACGCACCTGAATCAATATGCAGCTGCTCTCCGACATCCTTTAATGCCAAACCATCGTTTTGCCACAAAATCAGCATAATCAGATACTGCGGATAGGTCAGACCCAGCTTGTCCAGCAAAGGTTTGTACACCTTGGTCATCGCCAGTGAGGTGGAATACAAAGCAAAACACAGCTGCTGGTCCAGATGTAAAGCTTTCAGGCTTTTTGGATCTAAACTAGTAGTGGTCTGGTCTGAAGAATTTGCCATGTTGAAATTGCCTGCCTTAGAGCTGAGAAACCGCAAGGTTAATCAGCATGCAGCCAAAGGTCAACTTCTTCTCTGTTTTTGCGCTCTAATCGACATTTTTTATTAAAAATTGCCCATTCCATAAATTTTTCCACAACGCTCTTGATATCCTGTTTTCCACCCTTATTTATGTACCGGTCGTTACACAATGCATATTTATTAACCAATCCAGCACTATTGTTTTGTAGTCGCCTGCAAAAACCAGAGTTCTGAGGATCAGGTAATAACTATGAAGTTTCAGGTATTTATCCGCAGTCACACCATCAGCACAATACGCGTGCTTCACTACGGATTAAGGCAGGACTCTCGATGAAAAAAATTTTACTGGTATTGGTTTTACTACTACTGAGCCTACAGACTCAGGCCCAGGTCGCAGCTCTGGATATAGTGAAAGGCGAAGGAGACGTTTTAGGTCTGCGTTTGGGTTACAGGCCAGCAGAATGGCATCTGGCTGAATTACCTGTATTAGGCGATGCCCAACTTTATATGGAAGTCAGTGCAAATCTCTGGCGTTATGGTGAGGAACCTGAATATGAAAGTAACCTGGCCGTGGCTTTATCTCCGGTACTGGTCAAGCAATTCGCCACTTTGTATGACAGAGCTTTGTTTTGGGAGTTTGGTATAGGTTTTAGCTTGCTGAACAAACAACGTTTTGCCGGTAAAGATTTGGGCTCCCATTACCAGTTTGAGGACCGTATAGGTTTGATTTGGCAGCTGCACAGCAAAGCTCAACTGGCGTTACGTTATATGCATTACTCTAATGCAGGTTTACAAAAACCTAATCCGGGCCTTGATTTTATTGCTTTATCCTACGCCTATAAATTCTGAACCTTACATTATGTAAAGTCGAAAATATGCCCCGGCCATCGCCACAGGCGATGGCTGCTTAGGTTTTTATACTGAGGTATCAGACTTTAAAACGGGTGACCAGCGTATTTAAATCCACGGCAAGGCGCGACAACTCATGAGCTGACGCGCTGGTCTGATTGGCACCCGCCGCAGTTTGAGCAGCTAAATCGCTGATATTGACAATATTACGGTCAATTTCACGCGCTACTTTCGCTTGCTCTTCAGCAGCGCTTGCAATCACCAGATTGCTGTCGCTGATTTTATTAATACGTTGGGTAATAATGCTTAACGCCTCGCCTGCAGCCTGGGCCACTGTTAAGGCATGCCCCGCCTTGTCACTACTGTGTTTCATCGCACTGACCGCATCGCCTGTACCACTGCGGATTTTAGCGATCATCTCTTCAATTTCCCGGGTTGAGGTTTGAGTCCGGTGTGCTAAAGCCCGTACTTCATCGGCCACCACAGCAAAACCCCGGCCTGCGTCCCCGGCCCGCGCTGCTTCTATCGCAGCGTTTAACGCCAGTAAGTTGGTTTGTTCGGCAATAGCCCGGATCACGTCCAGCACCTTGCCAATATCCTGGGACTGCACAGCCAGACCCTGTATTAAATCGGACGTCACGGCCACATCCTGATTCATATCCCGGATGGCTTTGACCGTTTCGTCCACCTGCTGCTGGCCCTGTACTGCTAATTTGGCGGATTCAGTCGACTGCTCAGAGGTTTGAACTGCAGTTTGTGCCACTTCATCCACAGCAGAGCTCATTTCGGTGATCGCAGTTGCGGCCTGCTGAATTTCATCATTTTGTTGCTGTAAACCACGGGACGAATCTTCTGTCACTGAATTCAGCTCTTCAGCTGCAGAGGCCAGCTGATCCGACGAATTAGAAATATGACTCATGGCATCCCGCAGGTTTTGCTGCATTTTTTGCAGCGCGGCCATTAAACGGCTGGCTTCATCATCGCCACTGACTGCAATTTTTTGGGTTAAATCGCCTGAGGCTACAGTTTCAGCCACAACCACGGCTTCCGTCATAGGCGCGGTAATACTTCGGGTCATCCACAAAGCGATAAAGATACTGACAGCTATGCCTATGGCTATCGCCAGGATCACCAGAATTTTACTGCTTTCGTAATTTGCGGAAGAACGTTCTGTTTGCTGTTTAGCATGCTCCCGGTTCAGCTGCGCCAGTTGAACCAAAGCTTTGGTCATTTTATCCGAATGGCCTGTTAACTCTTCGTTGCTGATCCGGGTTGCTTCACTTTTATTTCCTGCGGCCAGCTCTTTGAATAAGCGGCTTTGCCCGGCGAAATAGTCCTGTTGCGCCTGAGCGAACTGCTGATACACAGCCCGTTCATCATCCATCGAAATCAGTTGTTCATAAAGTTTCTGATTTTCAGTGACTTCGGTTCTGACTTTGTCCAAAGAGGCCTGATAATCCGTTTTTTGTTGTTCCGTTTCGGCCAGCATCAGGCGAAAGGTAAAAATCCGTACCCGCATCATGCTTAAGTTTAATGCGGCCAATGAATCCAGGCTGGGAATAGTGTCATTTTCTATTTCCGCCGACACATCACGCATTTGCGACATATTCAGCAGCGCCATGCTGCCCTGTAATACCACCAACAACCCCAGCACCGCAAAACCTGCCAATAAGCGGGCACCAATTTTATAGTTCCTTAACAACATACCTGTCCTTCCTATTTTCTGAATTCTTATAGAGTTCGCTTAATTGCAACTTAAAAGCATAGGCGACGAAATCTTAGAAAACTTAAATTTTTACAGCAGATTAGCCGCTAATAGTTGTACTTGTACCGGCTGAACAACTGCTGTGCCTGTTGCCATACAAGTCCGGGTTTTCCATTTCCAATTTGTTGCCCGTCCACTTCAACAACTGCTGCCACCTCTTTGCTTGAACTGGTCAGCCAGACTTCATCCGCGGCCAGTAGCTCTTGTCTGCTGACAGGCCTTTGTTCCAGGTTCAGCTTGCTGTGTGCCTGTAAAATACTGAGTAACAGCTGACGGGTAATACCAGGCAAAATTTTATGATTTAACGCCGGCGTGATCACCACAGCATCTTTAACAATAAATACATTAGTTGAGCTGCCTTCGGTTAAAAAGCCCTGCTCGTCGAATAAAACACACTCATTTAAACCCAAAGCGGCCGCTTGCTGGTGGTGCATCACATTGCCCAGCAACGCAGTGGATTTGATATGGCAACGTTGCCAGCGTAAATCCGTGGCGGTCATTACTTTATAGCGCAATGCTTTGTCTATATCGGCTTGTGGCTCTGCGGCTATCTCAAACGCATAGGCAAAAATGGTGGGAGCTATATCTTTTGGATAGGCATGGGCTCTTTTGCTTTCAGTGCCACGACTGACATGTAAATAAACCCCAAGATTGCCTGAGCCATTTTGGCTGATCAACTGGTGCACCAGCTGTTGCCAGTCCTGAGCTGTGAAAACACAGTGAATGTCCAAAGCCGCTAAACCTGTTTGTAAACGCTGGATATGAGCCGCAAGCCCGACACAACGTCCACCATAGGATGGGATCACTTCATAAATACCATCGCCAAATAAAAAGCCCCTGTCCATAGGCGAAATTTTTGCCTCTGATGCAGGCATAAATTGTCCGTTTAAGTACACCACACTCATGGCTTTTCCTGTAAGTTATTATTTTTAATACAAAGTTGCTGTAAGTCTTTTATCAACTGCATTGCGTGTTCAGGCGGCAAACTGTCTTCTGTGATACTGGCAAGGCCAGTCACCCCATCGACACAACCCCGCGCGACCAAATATTCTAACAATGCAGCAGGCTGACACTCGAGCAACCAGCCCCCGCCTGTCTCTGCCTCTTTTAGTTTTGACACCAACGCCAGCAGACCATAAGCCGCCCAGTTGGATACATCAGCCAGTAATAACTCATCACAACAAGTCACAGCAGGCGTAATGGCCAGCTGCGAGACGTGCTGATACAAGTTTCCCATGCCTATTTCATTGCCACCATCGCCTATGGCTATAGTTGGACAGGAAGCCTGCTGAAAAAACACATCAAAATTAGCGCAACGGGCCGAAATATCCTGCCCTCTCATATTGTAATAGCGACCATCGGCCGCCAAACCTGGTCTTTCTATGGAAATCATCAGTTCAGGGCTCTGTTGCTGCATAAAGCTGCGGGCAAATTCTGCAGCCTCTTTGCTGTTGACCGGCAGTTGCAGGCAGGAATAATCGGCTTTTAATGCAGAATATAACGGGTCACCACAACAAAGTAATGGCGTAGCGCCGAGTTTTTCGAGCAAAAGATACAACACCATAGCGCCAACAGGACCATCAGTTTCAAAACTGTCGCCCACAGGAAAACCTGTGCCGATAAGCACTAAACCTTTGCTTGCAGAAATCCACTGAGCGGCCCGTAAATAACTGCCGGTTTTTAAATGCGGTAACATCGTCGCCATGCCACGCAGGTTTTGCCTGACCAGCATCCGCTCAATATCAGCACTGAGCCTGAGTAAATCCATCAAAGTTAACTCCGCAATTCCATCGCCCACTGCGCCCAATAGCGCTGTTGTTCCTGTTGATAAAAGCCGAGCTGATCAGCACTTATTTTGTAAAAACTAATACTCTGGCCTTGGCGGCGCTGGGCCAAAGCGGCGGCATCACGGGCCAGTATCACACCGGGTTTGGGGTAGCCGCCTAAGGTTTGTCTGTCGTTGAGCAGCACTATCGGCAAACCATCGGGTGGCAGCTGTACTGCGCCATAACAAATACCTTCAGATAACAAAGCTCTAGGCTGGTACAACAGCGGTTCGCCCAACAAACGGTAGCCCATACGATCCGCCCCCCCGGACACCTGATAGTCGGTGTTACACAATTGCTGCCACTGTGAATCGTTAAACCAGTGCTGCTGATAACCGGGTAAAAGTGCAAGCTCTAAAGGCGTTGAAAAATCCGGCCAGAACTTTTCCGGCAAGGACCAAAGCAAAGGCCTGTAGGCCGGGCGCACAGGTAAAAACTGGCCTTGTTGTAATGCAGCTCCGCCTATACCCCCGATTTTTTCCCGCAGCACAGTGCTGTTGCTGCCAAAGTGTTTGGCTAACCTGAAACCTCCGGCAACCGCCAGATAACAACGCACACCTGACTTCGCAAAACCAAGTTCAATCACATCATCTTTTTTAATACGATGGCTTTGCCATAAGCTTTTGGGTTGGCCGTTGACCCTCAGCGGCATCTGCGCCCCTGTGACACAAAACACAGTATCCGTTAATGCCAGTAAACTTAAGCCACCGACAGAAACTTCTATCTGGCAGCTTGGATTTGGGTTTTGCAGTAACAGATCCGCACTACGGTAGCTGACTGCATCGGCTGGCCCGCCCTGAGTTAAGCCTAAATGAGCATAACCAAAGCGGCCCTGGTCCTGCAAAGTCGACAGTACGCCCGGCTTTAGCACCACAAAAGCAGACATCAGCTCAGCTCCTGCGGTAACTGGCCACCTAAAGCTAAAAATTCGTGTTGGTTTATTGATTGAAAACGTACTCTGTCGCCGACTGCAAAAGGCATCAGGGCGTCTGATGTTCCGGCACATTCTGGTGTAAATAAGGCGGTTGGACATAAGCCCAAAATATTCCAACCCCCTGGTGATTCGGCCGGATAGACTGCGGTTTGCCTGTCCGCTATAGCCACAGCACCTTTGGGAACTTTAGCTCTTGGCGTAGATAAGCGTGGTGTGGCAAGACGCTCATCCAGTTCACCCAAATAAGCAAAACCCGGTGCAAAACCTATGGCATAGACGCGATATTCGATGGCCTGATGTAAATCAATCACTTGTGTTGTGCTTAACCCCGACCGTCCGGCTACAGCCGCCAAATCCCACGCGGTGTGATAATACACAGGCAATACCACTAACTGACCGGCTTGCTCCAACCCTGAGTGGCTTAAGCTCAGTTGCTGTTCCAGCAGGGTTTTGGTCACCAGCAAGCCTTGATGATCAGGTTTTAATACAATCAATAAGGACGCATAAGAGGGCAATAATTCCTGCAGCTGTTCGCCCAGCAATAACCGGACTTGCTGCTGTATATGCTGCAACTGGCTCAGATTTTTACCGCTGATCTGTGCAGATAAATACAAAATCAGTGCGTTTTCACCCGCCAGTTCCAGTTGGATCATCTGCGGTCCAGCAATTGACGAATGGATTTAACTAAAGCAACGGCCTCTGGATTATCGCCATGCACACATAAAGTGTCAGCAGCAATAAAGACGCTATGCCCTGTGTCACTTTGTACCGAACCGCTTTGCAATAACTGCTGTACTTGCGCCAGTGCCGCCTGATGATCCAACACACTGCCCGCCTGACTACGGGGTGTTAAAGAACCGTCTGTTTTATAGCGCCGGTCGGCAAAAGCTTCAAACAATAATTCCAGCTGATAACCTTTGGCCAGCTGCTTGTGCTCAGCTGCCGAAGCTGTCGCCAATAGCATCAGCTTTAAAGGTTTATGATAACTGGCCACCGCCTGCATCACAGTCTCCAGCAAGGCCGGATTTGCCATCATATCGTTATACAAAGCGCCATGAGGTTTGACATAACAAAGCTCCAGCCCAAGACTTTTCGCCACACCATCCACAGCAGCAATCTGATACCACAGCAAATGCTTCAGCTCATCCGCCTGCATCTTGACTGAGCGGCGACCAAAACCCTGTTTGTCGTCATAACTCGGGTGCGCGCCAATCTGCACCTGATGCTGTTTGGCTAAGCTTAAGGTCTGAACCAGCACAGTCGGATCGCCGGCATGAAAACCACAGGCAATATTGGCCTGATCAATCAAAGGCATCACTTCAGTATCCAGCCCCATCTGCCAGGCACCAAAACTTTCACCTAAGTCGCAATTTAGTTTGAGCCTGGATTTTATGACAGTGTTCATTAAAAACTCGCTAAAGAGCTATTGAGCCAATCGGTCACCAGCATATGACCAGGGCTGTGGGTGATACAAAATTCGGGTTTGGCCTGTTTGATCACAGCTTGTGGCGTGACACCACAGGCCCAGAACACCGGCACTTCATCAGGCTGGATAGTGACGGCCTCACCATAATCCGGTGATCGGATATCAGAAATACCAATAGCAGCCGGAT
This sequence comes from uncultured Chromatiaceae bacterium, assembly GCA_946482615.1. The sequence continues at coordinate 7,678 of CAMLSF010000052.1, forward strand.
CGCCAAAATGCACCGGCGCACCATGCACAGCCGGAAAACGGCTACAAATTTGAATAGCGCGTATCGCATCGGCCGGTTTCATCGGCCTCATACTGACCACCATGTTGCCGGAAAAACGCCCGGCGCTGACACAAGACAAAGCTGTGTTGTACATAGGGACATTTTTGCCTTCGCTGATATGGCGTATTTCCAACCCTGCCGCCACTAAGGCCTCTTCAAAAGAAAAAGAGCAGCCGATCAGAAAACTGACCAAATCATTGCGCCATACAGCACGGATCTCCTGCACTTCCTCAGACAACTGACCATGGCGGAACAGCCGATACGCAGGTAAGTCGGTGCGTAGATCAAGCTCCTGCCCTAATTCAGGCAATAAAAACTGACCGGGTTCAGTCACAGCGATCAGAGGACAAGCTTTGGGGTTGCGCTGGCAAAACAGCAAAAATTCCGCCGCCCAGCTTTGTGGCAGTATTGCCATATTGCACTGCACATAACCCGGCGCTAAACCGCTGGTCTGGCTGGTGAACTGACCAGTTCTTATCTGCTGACGTAACTGATAAGGGCTAAGTATGTTCATAAGAAATGACTGAAAGCTGCTGACATCAGTCCATAGTAGCGGATTAATCTAATCTTCCCAAGCCTCTGTGACCAAAGCACAATTTGCCCCGACCAACACATAAAAATCGTCCGGGGCTGTGTTTTACATTCATGTAAAACATAAAAAAAGAGCACCGCAGTGCTCTTTTATGCTTACTCGCTAAGCCTTATTTCGAGGTCAGTGGCTCGCCATAACTGGTCACTGCAGCTTTTCTGTTACGGCTGAATCTGGCTTTTACTTTACGTTTAAAGGTCTCCAGACTGTCGTAGAAAGTCGGTACCACCAACAAGGTCAGTACGGTCGAGGTGAGTACCCCTCCTATCACTGAAATCCCCAGAGGTTTATAGAAAGCGGCACCTTCGCCTATACCAATAGCCACAGGCAACATACCAGCCACCAAAGCAAAAGTGGTCATCAGAATTGGACGTAAACGCTCACGACCTGCGGCAATTAATGCCTCGTCCAGAGTTAAACCTTCCCTTTCTTTTTTGCGGGCACAGTCAATCAGCAAAATACCGTTTTTCACTACTATACCCATCAGCATCACCACACCTATTAAACTCATCAGGTTTAAAGTGGCACCTGTCACCAGCAGGGACAACACCACACCAATCAGAGATAAAGGCAAGGACATCATGATAGACACAGGAGCCAGGAAGCTGTGGAACTGCACTACTAATATCAGATACATCAGCATCACAGCTAAACCCAGGGCACCAAAAATACTGCCAAAGACTTCTTCCTGATCACGGCTCTGACCACCGGATACCACATCATAACCTGGTGGGAAAGGAATGGTTTTCAGCAGTTTTTTCGCATCTGCATCCACTTCACCAAAACTGCGGCCTTGCACGTTAGCGCCAACAGCCATCATACTTTCGCGGTCTAAATGCTCAATCACGGCTGGTCCTTTGCCTACTGTGACAGTGGCAATTTGCTCCAGTGGGATCATGGCGCCTGTGCGGTTCGACAACAGCGGCAGGCGTTCTAAATCCTGCACCGTCATCCGCTCTTCCGGTTTAATGCGGACATAGACGTTCCGGGTTTCACCCGTTGGGTCTATCCAATCGCCAATCTCAGCGCCAGCAAAAGCCAAACGTAAGGCACTGGCAGCGTCATTCATCGACAAACCTAAACTGGAGGCTAAACCGCGGTTAAACTCAATTTGCAGTTCAGGTTTTGGATCTTGTGATGACAAACCAACATCTACAGCACCAGGCACAGTTTTTAACTTTTCCATGTACTCCATCACCAGACCTTCCAGCACACGGCTATCCGGACCACGGAACTGAATTTGCAGCGCTTTACCGCCACCGCCACCATTCAGATCTGCTGAAACTGTGTATTCAGCACCCACCAATTGTTGGACTTTGGCGCGAACTTCTGCCGCTATTTCACGCGAATTGCGGTCCCGTTCGTATTCTTTTTTCAGACGGACAAAAATTTGTGCACGGGTGATATTACCCTGAGTCCCCACTGTAGTTTGGGTATACAACTGTTCAGGTAATTGGCGGGCTATAGCTGCAGCCTGCTCGGCTTTGATACTGGTGTATTCAATGCTGGCTTCCGAAGGTGCCCGCACAGAAATCACTATGCCACCATCGTCAGTTTCCGGCAGGAACCCTGAGCCACCATGAGCAGCTTGCAGGTAAATAGCACCAAAGAAGGAACCAAAAGCCAGGATCCACATGGATTTGCGGTGCTTTAACGCCCAGCCAATCAGTCTGGAGTAACGTTCGGCCTGATGATCAAACCAGATATTAAAACGCTGTAATACCTTGCCAAGGCCACGGCGTTTGGCATTTTTATCGTGGTCCGGGTCGTGCCAGTAGGCAGACATCATAGGGTCCAGCGTAAAAGAGATAAACAAAGACACCAAAACAGAACAAGCCACAGTTAAACCAAAAGGCTTAAACCACTGGCCGGTAATACCGTCCAGAAAAGCGATAGGAATAAACACAGCCACAATAGACATGGTGGTGGCTATAACAGCCATACCAATTTCTTTGGTGCCATCACGGGCCGCTGTCATATTGTCTTTGCCCATTTCCATATGGCGTACAATGTTTTCCCGCACTACTATCGCATCGTCAATCAGAATACCTATCGCCAGTGACAAGCCTAACAGCGACATAAAGTTCAGCGTAAAACCACAGGCCCAGACCGCGATAAAAGACGCCAGCACTGAGGTTGGCAAAGCCAGCGAGGTAATTAAGGTCGAACGCCAGGAGTTCAGAAATACAAAGACGGTGACAATAGTCAGCAAAGCGCCCATAGACAAGGCTTCTGTCACGTTGCGCATACTGGCGGCCACGTCTTCGCCTGAGTCACGCACTACCACCAGCTCAAAATCAGCAGGTAAGGTTTTCTTTAACTCTTCTATTTTGGCTTTAATATCGTCTGTCACACTGATAGTGGAAGCGTCACGGGCTTTGATCACATCAATACCCAAAGACGGCACACCGTTAAAGATAGATAAACGGCGCTGCTCCGCTGCACCATCCACTACATCAGCGACCTGCTCTAAACGAATGGCCTGATCACCATTACGTTTCACCACCATTTGTTCAAATTCACGCACATCACGCAGACGGCCCTGAATACGGATGCCCTGCTCTTCCATGCCATTGACGACCCGACCAACAGGAGCCGCGACGTTTTGCGCACGCAAAGCGCTCACTACATCCATAGCTGACACATTGGCTTCACGCATGGCGTTGGAATTTAAGAATATTGTCATTTCGCGCTCTTGTTCACCTTCCAGGTTCACCAGCGCCACGCCGGGTACTGAACGGATTTCACGGGCGATTTGATGCTCTGCCAGCTGCGATAGCTCTATAGGGTCCATAGTTTTAGAAGACAATGCCAAAGACATAATAGGAAAGGCATTAGGGTCTTCACGGCGCAGGAAAGGCTCTTTCATTTCGGTTGGCAGTTTGTCACGCACTACGGCAACCGCATCACGCATTTCCTGTGAAGCTTCAATCAGATCTTTATCAAACTCAAAAATAGCCACTATCACCGCATTGGATTCACGGGCATAAGAGCGCAGTTCTCGCATGCCTGTGATAGTCGCCATTGAGTCTTCGACTCTGTTGAGAATTTCTCGTTCTACGGTTTCGGGCGAAGCTCCAGGGTAAGGAATATTCATCACCAGCACAGGAGGCTGCACATCAGGAAATTGGTTGGTTTTTAGGTTGGTCATCGCAAAATAACCAAAAATCATCATGGCCAGAGTCACAGCCACCACCACCATAGGGCGTTTGATACTAAAATCAGATAAAAACATGGCTTAGTTTCCTGTGCTGACTTTAGCTGCGGTTTGATCTGGTGTTACAGAGTCTGCAACTGCCAATTGAGCTTTACCGCCATCCGTTAATGCGCCTTGTGGATGACGTAGGATCTGCGCACCAGCAGTCACACCGGACAACACTTCTTGTGTCCCCCATCGTTCATCTTTACTGCCTAATTCGACCTGGGTCTTTTTCAGCTCGTTATTGGCAAACTGCCAAACAAAGTGCTTATCACCTTCCCGGATCAGAGCCGATTCAGGCACCATCAGCGCATTGCTGTTTTGAGCCTCAACATGGCCTTCGGCATACAAACCTGCGACCAGTGACTGTTCTTTTAAATCCATAGCGACCAGTAACTGCACCTGGCGGGTACTTTCATTGGCTAAAGGATTAATACGCTCGACAGTACCAGTGAAAAACTGACCACTGTATCCATTAACTTTAAAGGTGACTTTATTGCCCACTTTCACCTGACCCACACGGTCAGCCGCCACATAGCCCTCAAAACGAATACTGGCCGGGTCAATCAACACCATCAGGCCTTTCCCGACCTGAGCTGTGTCACCGGCTGAGACTTTACGGGTAGCGACCACACCTGAAAATGGCGCTTTCACTTCAGTTTTTTCCATCTGCTGACGGGCTTCAACTAAACGGGCACGGGCCGAGGCTAAATCAGACTGGGCCTGATTGGCTTTGTTTTCAGCCGCTTCTAAGCCTTCCTGCGTCACTAAACTTTGCTTGGATAAAGACTGCATCCGTTTCAGCTGACGGTTGGATTGCTCCAGCGTCACTATCGCTGAACGCTCTGCTTCCTGGGCGGATAATAATTTGTCGCGGTAGGTGGTTTGGTCCAGCTTGACCAGCACATCACCGGCTTTGACTATATCGCCGTTGTCTTTTAACACCTGCATCACTATGCCAGACACTTCTGCATTCAGTTCGGCTTTGATCACAGGCTGTAAAGAGCCGGAAATCACCGGGCCACGGGCGAGCGTGCTTTCGGATAATGTCAGTAAATCCTGCTCCACCAGTTGCAATGGTTTTACACCTTCTTCCGGTGTTTTGACTACTTCGGGCTTAGAACAAGCCGCTAATGTGGTCACAACACAGAAGGCGATTAAGGTTAATTTTATAGTTGTCATGGTCCGGACCCATCCAATAGTTCATGCAAGCTTAAATACTTTTCTAGTGGCTTCACTATAAAACAGTCAGAAGTTTCAGTCCTGCGAAAAGGGTAACAAGTTGTAACCATGCAGCTGGGCTGACGACAAAGTTTGCCAAAGTGACTTTTTTGAATAGAAATCAGCCAAATAGCCAAAGCGAACTGGAAACAGAACGCTAATTGCTGCAGTATAACCGCATCATTTGCTCAACTTTATGTTTAGGGAATTTCCAGTGCCCGAGAGTTTAAGTTTATTGCCCGCCATTCTGGCCATAGCTGTTGTGATTTGGCGCAAAGAAGTGATACTGGCGCTGATTTTGGCCGTCGCCTGTGCTGAAGTTCTGTTGTATTTAAAGCAACCTGAGTTGAGTGTTTTTGGTGCTTTGTTGTATGGCCCGGTACAAAGTTTAGAACGTATTATCTCCGTCACCTCTTCGGCCGATAACAGCAGAATTTTATTATTCTCCCTGCTGATTGGCGCGCTCATGGCCTATATGCGTGACTCAGGTGGCGTCTCTGCCATGGTGGACTGGTTTATCCGCAAGGGCGTGGCCCGGACTAAACGTCAGGCCGGATTTATCAGCTATGGCATAGGTATTCTGGTCTTTATCGAATCCAACCTGAGTGCTTTAACCGCAGGTATAGTGTCGCGCGGTTTGTACGATAAATTTAAGATGAGCCGTGCCCGGCTGGCTTACATAGTGGACAGCACCAGTGCTCCGGTTTGTATTTTAATTTTACTCAATGGCTGGGGTGCTTATGTGCTGGGGCTGTTGAGCACCTATACGCTGCCGGAATCCGCTGTTTCTGTGTTGATTGGCACTATTCCGCTGAATTTTTATGCCTTGTTTACGCTGATTGTGGTGTTTTACACCATCTACACAGACAAAGTCTATGGCCCGATGAAACAGGCAGAAATTGAGCTGAATACAGTGTCAAGCCACAGCGACATCGACATCCCACCCAGCAGTATGTCGTTGATGTTAGTACCTTTACTGACACTGATTGTCGGTATGGTCGGTTTTATGTTGTGGACAGGCAATGGCAGTTTAGTCGAGGGTTCCGGCGCTAAAGCGGCGCTTTATGCCACTACTCTTGCTTGTGTAGTAGCTTATGGCCTGATGGCTTTAAGCCGTAAATTTAACCATCAGCAGCTGGTCAATATTGGCTTCAGAGGTATGGGCGAACTTTTACCTTTAGTCAGCATAGTGCTGTTGTCTTTGGCCCTTGGCAGTGCGATGAAAGATTTAGGCACAGGGGTTTATGTGGCTTCTTTTGTGAAAGAATCCACACCTCTGGTGCTTATTCCTGCCCTGCTTTTTATCGCTGGCGCCATTATTTCTTTTACCACAGGTACCTCCTGGGGCACTTTTGCTATTTTAATTCCTATAGGTATGCCATTAGTTGAAATGCTCGGATTACCGCCGTCTCTGGTCCTGGCTGCCATTTTAAGTGGCGGCATTTGGGGCGATCACTGCTCACCAATATCGGATACCACAGTAGTCAGTGCAGTCGCATCGGGTTGTGATTTATTAGAACATGTAAAAACTCAGCTGCCTTATGCAGTGTTTTGTGGTGTATTAGCCCTGATCGCCTTTTTAATCAGTGGCTTTGTGATGATAGGCTAATCAGGGGCGCAGAACAGATGGCTCAGAGCTGGATAAAGATCGGATGAAAACACAAGTAGTCATGGTTCTGAGCTGCTTTTTACTGCTGTCCTGCGCTGGCGCACCGCAGCAAAAAATGCAGCCTGGATCCCAGCAGAAAAGCTCAGCAGCAGTCAAAGCCCAGGGCCAAATCCGTATTGAAGCCACTCAACCTGCGGATATTGTCAATGTGCTGAGCCTGACCAACAAAATAGAGGTCAGTATGGCCTATGCTTCCGCTGATAACTTTACGGGCTCCCAAGTGCCGGGTTATCAGGCCAATAGCTGCTATTTGCAACAACAAGCCGCCCTGGCCCTGGCACAAGTTGCGTTACAGGCAGAGCGTTTAGGTTATCAACTGCAAGTGCTGGACTGTTACCGCCCTCAACGCGCGTCCAATTATTTTATGCGTTGGGTCGCTGATGCTTCGGATCAAAAAACCAAAGCGGCATATTACCCCCGCCTCAACAAAGCCGACTTAAATCAGGGTTATATAGCTGCGCATTCTGGCCACAGCCGGGCTTCTACTGTGGATTTAACCTTATTGCGTAAAAATGCGGCTGGTCAGTGGCAGCCGATAGATATGGGGGGCGCTTACGATTTATTTGACCCAATCTCCCACTTAAACAGCAGCGCCATCAGCACAACACAAAAAGCCAACCGATTGCTTTTGAAAGATTTAATGCAGCAACAGGGTTTTGTCCCCTACGAGCTGGAATGGTGGCATTTCACGCTGGAAAACGAAGCCTACCCACACAGCTATTTTGACTTTGTGGTGAACTAAAGGAGCTGTTATGCGCCCTCTTCGCCTGCTTCCCTCTGGCATAACTTTGCTCTGGGCTTTACTGCTTGCTGCGTGTAGCACCAGCAATACCGCACCACTGCAGGACAAGCAGCAAGAATTACTGGCTCAACTGTCTGAACAACTCGATCAGGCTCAACTGCCACCAGATGCGCTGGCCTTTATCACTTACCCGCTGGATACGCCCGCAGAGCAGCTCAGGTATCAGGCCGACAAAGCCATGCAACCTGCGTCCACCATGAAACTGCTGACCAGTATTGTCGCTTTGGAGCAACTCGGGCCCTCCTACAGAGGCAAAACTCAGCTGCGATCCTATCAAAAGCCTCAACCCCAGCTGCAACAGCCTTTGGCACTCAAAGGCTTAGGTAATATGGATTTTACAGTGCAGGAACTCTGGTCTTTACTGCAGCAGGCTTATGATCAGGGCATACGCCACGTGTCTGCTATCCAGATTGACCGCAGCTGGTTTAATCCGGCCCATCCTGAGCTGAGCGCTTTGCCTTTTGATGAAACACCAAGGGAATATTACAACCTGCTGCCGGACGCCTTGTTTTTACAGCGCAATATGCTCGGCATTAAATTACAGTCCACTGCAGATACAGTCACAGGCCAATTGTATCCTGTGCTACAAGGCCTGAAGCTGGTGACCACACAAGTTCGTCTGACAGAAGGCCACTGCGCAGACTGGTATCCGGACAGAGCCCGTTTAGCCTTTAAACGCCAGCCTGATGTTCTGCAACTGGTGTTACAGGGTGATTTTCCGAAACACTGCCAGAAAACAGATTATTTACAGCTGCTCAATCGCACAGATTTCAGCCGTTTAATAGTGCAGCAGTTGTGGCAACAGATTTCGGGACAACAGCAGGTTCCGGTGCTGGAGCAAAGCTCCACTCAGGCCAGCGTGCTGCTGGCTGAACATCAAAGCCGCTCTTTAGCCGAAGTGTTGCGGGATATCAACAAAAGCTCTGACAATGCCATCACCCGTCAGCTGTATTTAGCCTTAGGAGCAACACAAGCAGAGGCCGGAAATAAACTGACAGCTCAGGTTTCAGAGCAACAGGTTCGTAGTTTCCTGAGCAGTATCCAACTGGATCACAGTAGCCTGACATTAGAAAACGGCTCTGGTTTATCACGCACTGAACGTATCAGCCCGGCGCTGATGGCCGCCTTGCTGCAACACGCCTATCAGGCCAACTACCAACCAGAGCTTCTCAGCAGCATGCCACTGGCTGGTGTGGACGGCACCTTAAAACGCCGCTTCACTCAGGCTCAGACCCAAGGCAAGGCCCGTTTAAAAACCGGCACCTTGCGTAATGTCACAGCGCTGGCAGGCTTTGTGACAGATCAAAGCGGCCGGACCTGGGTGGTCGCCAGTTTTATCAATGATCCCAAAGCTGGCCGTGGCCGCGCTGTATTGGATCATCTGATTGAATGGATCAGAATGCAGTCTGAAACGCAGCGATAAAAAAGCAGGCCAGAGCCTGCTTTTGTTTCGATACAGAGGTTTTACACCTTAAACTTCGACAATACAGCGCTGAAGTTTTCAGCTATACGCTTTAAACCCTGACTGGAATCTTTGGTCGTGGCACTGTGCACCGCATTTTGTTGTGCTGCACTGTGAATATGGTTGGTTTTTTGACTGACGCCATCCGCCACATCACGTTGTTCTGCCGCAGCTGAGCTAATTTGACTGTTCAGGTGATTAATTTCCTCTATAGCCTGAAGCACCAAATCCATCGCCTTGCTGGCTTCAGAGGCTTTGACTTCATTGTCTTTTACCGTGGCCTGAGCCGTCGAATTTAAGCTCTGAACTTCGTTGACGCCTTGCTGCAACTGCTCAATCATACGTTTGATTTCACCTGTGGACGACTGAGTCCGGCCTGCCAATAAACGCACTTCATCGGCCACCACACTAAAACCACGGCCCTGCTCACCGGCCCGCGCCGCTTCAATAGCAGCATTAAGCGCCAGCAGATTGGTTTGTTCTGCGATGGTGTTAATCACGTCAAGTACTTTGCCAATTTCGGCGCTGGAGGCGGATAAACTGGCAATAGAGCGCTCAGATTGTTGGGAGTCCAATAACTGCTGAGCGGCATTTTTCACTGAAGCCTCCAGAGTTTTCATCGCCCCCTGCGTCAGACGGGAAGCTTCAATGCTGGCTTGTTCGGCCTGCTCGGCGTTATGGGCCACCACAGAGGCAGTGGTGGCGAGTTCATGCACTGAGGACGCTGTGACTTCTAAATCACAGGTTTGTTTCACCACCTCAGCACTGGATTCTTCCGCCACATGCGCCAGCTCCACTGAAGCCTGTACCAAACCATGAGTCATAGAGCGCAGCTCCACTATGGTTAAGCGTAATTGTTCAAGCAACTGATCAAAACAACGTGCCATTTCACCAAATTCATCAGTACTGTAATTGGAAAAACGCCGGGTTAAATCGCCCTCGCCTTCGGTAATGGCCTTGATGGCTTTAATGGTGTCGTTTACCCGGGTGACCACTATGCTCTGAGTTAACCAGTACACCACCAGCAGCAGAACAACTGCCCCCAGGACGATGATCAACGAAGTTTTGATCACATTGTCACGCACTTCAGCGCTAAGTTCATCGTTGGAATAAGCTGATACAATCTGATAACCCCATGGCGCAAACTGCTCTGTCTGAATAGTCCAGCCCGGGTTTTTCGTTTTCAGAATTTGTTCCAGTTCTCCGGCCACGATATGGCCGGACTGAGCACGGATAGCACCGTTTCTGTCGAGTAAGGCGATAAAACCTGACGTCAGCAAACGGCTGGAGGCTAACAATTGGCGCAAAGCTTCCAAATCTGCTTTGTATCCGACATAACCTATACCCACCACGTCCCCCCGTGCATTGGTCAGGGGTTCATAGCCGGTGACAAAAGGATTACCTAAAATATCCACTGAACCATAAAAAGCTTTGCCCTGACGTATAGCGGCCATAGCGGCACCTGTGGGTGCCAATAAAGTACCAGTGGCACGGCCTGTGTCTGTGACTACATTGGTGGAGATCCGTACAAAGTCATCACCAGTGCGGCTAAACAAAGTGGCGGTCCCTCCCATCATGGCCGTCAGGTCGTCCACTAATTGGTATTTGTTGCCCTGAGCTTCAGTGCCTAACACCAGATCCGGCACCTGCTGTGCACCAAAAGATAAAAGCTCTCCCTGGGATACAGGCCCAAGATCAGCAATACGTTTACGAAACAGCTTCATGCTGCTTTGCACCTGCTGACTTAATAAGGTATCAGTGATAGTTAAGATATTGGTAATTTCGCGGTTCAGGCGGTTTTTATCTGTGTTGACCGAGCTTTCAATTTCCTGATATTTACTGAACGAAATCACCACTATGGATGCCAGCATCGCCAGTAAAACCAGGCCGGTGAGGGTTAACATAAATTTGCGTTGTACCGACATAAAAATTCCTTTGTGGTTTTGTGGCTTCTTTTACTGAAAAGCGACCTGGATCAAAGTATTGCGTAATAAAATAGTTTAGCCTGAAGATTTTTTTATAAGCCAAACCGGATTGACTTATAAAAAAGGCCAGTCTCAAGGACTGGCCCATTCACAAAAAGTATCAGTTTTACTGATGTAACCGTTTGCATAGTGACTTTATTATGCCAGATCCGGCTTTAAAACCAAAAGCTAATTCTGAGTTTTGTACATTAATCCGGCAATTCTTTGATCCTGTGGCTGAAGCAAAAGTCCGCTCTTGCCAAGAGTTTTTGTTTAGGCTTCAATGACAACTTGCATCAATCAACTGGCCTGCAGAGCCAGATGGGAAACCATGACTTCCACCTTTGTCGCTTTAGACTGGCTTATGTTTGTTTTGTATTTTGTCCTGCTGGCCCTGACCGGCTGGTGGATAAACCGCAGCGGTGCAACTAACAGTCAGGAGTACTTTATTGGCAGCAACAACATGCCAACCTGGCTGGCCGCTATTTCTGTGCTGGCCACAGCACAATCCGCAGCGACTTTTTTAGGCGGACCAGATATTGGTTATCGCAGCAATCTGACCTACCTGACCAGCACTTTAGGCGCCTTGATGGCCGCTTTTTTTGTCGGTTATTTTTTAATTCCACGCTTTTACCATTACAAAGTCAGCACTGTCTATGAATTGCTGGAGTTACGTTTTGGCAGCAGAGCGAAAAAGCAGGCTGGCCTTATGTATTTATTTGGCCGTATTTTTGCCAATGGTGCCCGGCTATATATGGCGGCTATCGCCGTGTCTATGATCCTGTTTACCGATATAAGCTGGCAGCATGTGTTTTGGTCTATTGTTTTGCTTTGTCTGGTGTCTGTGCTCTATTCCATTTTTGGTGGCATTCAGTCTGTGATTTATGGTGATGCGTTCCAGTGTTTTGTCTATGTTGGTGCTGCAGTACTGGTGCTGTTGTATTTATGGACGTCCATTCCGGCTGATTTTGCCAGTGTCTGGCAGGCCTTAGAACATCCGCCCGAAAACGCCCCCAGCAAGCTGCTGCTGATAGATACCAGCTGGGATTTCAGTTCAGCCGGCTCTTTTACCATCTACTCCAGTGTGACAGGTTTGTTTTTGCTCTATATCGCCTCTTTTGGTTTGGATCAGGATCTGACCCAACGTGCTTTAACCTGCAAAAACGCCCGTCAGGGTTCGTTAGCCATTATCTGGTCCGTGGTTTTGGTGATCCCTGTGACGCTGGTGTTTATGCTGATTGGTTTTTTACTTTATATCTTTTATCAGCGACCCGATCTGATGGCAGGTTCTGGCGCTGTGATGCAAAGCAGCCAGTTCAGCGGCGAAAATATCACCGTCTTTATGTATTACGTTTTGCATGAAATGCCAGCTGGTTTACGCGGCATAGTGACAGTAGGTGTGATAGCAGCGGCTGTTTCTACCCTGACGTCCGGCTTAAACTCCATGGCCTCTGTTATTATTCAGGATTTATATAAACCCTGGCAGCAACAACGACAAGCGAGAACGGAACAACATTATGTTGCAGCTGCACGCTGGTCCATGCTGCTTTGCGCCAGCGCTTTAGCTTTGATGGCAATCTTGTGTTTTCACTGGCAACAAAGCAGCGATACGCCGCTGCTGACTTTCGCGCTGGGAGTTATGGTATTTAGCTACAGTGGTTTGCTTGGCGTTTATGCCAGCGCGCTTTTTAGTCAACGTGGCAGTCCGGCATCCGTATTAGCGGCTTTAATAGGAGGTTTTGTTATTACGCTGCTGATGCAACCTTATCTGCAAAGTTACTATTTACCCCAGGAATGGCAGTTTGATTTAGCCTTTAGCTGGCAGCTTTGTATAGGTTTCGCCTGCTCTTTTATCATTTGTCAGTTAGGCAAAAGCAGCGATGCTGTGGCACAAAGTACCCTGAATGGCGTCGCCGCCTGATGCGTACTTTGCTGCTGATATTAAGTCTGTTCACACTGCAGTCTGTTGCGCAGCAACAGCAAATTCAGACCGGCGCCAGCCAGTTGGCAAGCAATCCGCAGTTGTCTCCTGTCGCGTTAACAGGCAAACACATTGGATTGGTGGTGAATCAGAGCTCAGTCAGCGGCAAAAGCCATCTGCTGGACGAGCTGCTGCGACAGGGTTTTGCCGTTAAGAAAATATTTTCTCCTGAACACGGTTTTCGTGGCACGGCGGACGCAGGTGTCACAGTGGCCAACAGCATAGATCCGCAGACAGGTATTCCAGTCTGGTCTTTGTATGGCAAACATAAAAAGCCCACAGCTGCAGCTTTGCACGGCATCAATCTGCTGATCTTTGATTTGCAGGATGTAGGGGTACGTTATTACACCTATTTATCGACTTTGCATTATGTGATGGAAGCGGCAGCAGAGCAGAATGTTCCATTGCTGGTGCTCGACAGACCCAATCCCAATGGCGCTTATGTCGACGGTCCCGTGCTTGATAAAAACTACCAGTCTTTTGTCGGGCTGCACCCTATCCCACTTTTGCATGGCATGACACTGGGCGAGCTGGCGCTGATGATCAAAGGCGAGCGCTGGATCCATAAAGCGGAACAGTTAGAACTTTATATCTGGCCTGTAAAGAACTACCAGCGAGACAGACCTTATGATTTGCCGGTGCGGCCAAGCCCAAATTTACCTAATGCTCAGGCTGTGGCTTTGTATCCATCCTTAGGATTTTTTGAGGCTACGCCATTGAGTGTGGGTCGTGGTACTGATTTTCCGTTTCAACTGCTGGGGTATACCAATCCGCCTTTGGGACCTTTTGCCTTTAGTCCGGTCACCAAAGCAGGCGCTGCACTAAACCCACCATTAAAAAACCAGCTGGTGTTAGGGCTGGATTTACGTGAAGCAAAAGCCGGAGGTCTGGATTTAAGTTATTTACTTCAGGCGCAGGCCGTCTTTGCCAAATATCAGCTGAAGCTGTTTAATTCACCGGATTTTATGGACAAGTTATCCGGCACGGCCAGGCTCAGGCAACAGATAGAACAAGGCTGGAGTGAAGCGCAAATCCGCCAGAGCTGGCAGGCAGATTTACAAAAATTCAGACAACAACGCCGGCCTTATTTGCTCTATCCGGACCCGAATTAATCAAGCAGGAAACAACTCTGCCATCTGTGCCAGGGTTGCACCTGTGACACGATTAATACGCCAGTCGTGCAACATCACAGCTCCTAACGACTGATAAAAATCAATGGCAGGCTGATTCCAGTCAAGTACTGACCATTCCAGACGACCACAATCGCGCTCTACCGCCAGTTTCGCCAGATAAGTGATCAAAGCTTTGCCTACCCCCACTCCACGGCAAGCTGGTTCCACAAACAAGTCTTCCAGATAAATTCCCGGCTTGGCCAAAAAAGTGGAGTAGTTATGGAAAAACAGCGCAAAACCTACGTCTTTGCCCTGATAATTCGCCAGCACTACTTCGGCATAAGGGGTGTCAGCAAATAAGCTATCACGCAGCTTTTGTTCAGTGGCCACCACCTGATCCGACAGTTTTTCGTAGTCGGCCAGTTGCTGGATAAAACTTAAAATAGTGGGGACATCATCTGCTGTGGCTAAACGTAATTCAAGGCCATCAATGCGGGTGGAAATAATGCTCATCAGAACTCCTTGCTGTAAAAGTAAAGAATCCACCTTCTGAAGAAGGTGGCTTTGCGTGAAGCCCCTCAAAGGGG
>CAMLSF010000053.1 GCA_946482615.1 uncultured Chromatiaceae bacterium
TGTTCTTCTTTAGTTCATCTTTTTTCAGTTCAGTATTTTCTGGGGATACCTCAGGTTCCAGACGATTTTTTTACGTGCCTCTGTAAATCCGTTATGATAAGCGCCTGATTTTTCGTGGAACCCTGTCCTGATGCGAATGCCTGTTCAGCCTGCTTCCTTGCGGCAGTTTGTGTTACTCAGCTTTTTTATGGCCCTGATCCCTCTTGGGGTTTTGTTGTGGCAAAGTCACAGTGCTTTATCTGATGTCAGCCGTTATGCCATAGCTGAAGCTGAAAGCTCAGTGGCCAATGTGCGCCGTGCTGAGAATATGCAAAAGCTGGTGAATGACATTGAACGTTCCGTATTGCAGTTCAGTATTTTAAAAACCGATGCCTTGTCGCAACTGGCGGCCACTCATTTAAATAACTACCAGCAGAATCTGGGCTCCGTTTGTCTGAACCTGGCACAGCCTGTGCTCTGCGCGCAGCAGCAAAAGCAACTGGAATTATTGTTTGACAGCTATCTGCATGAAAGCAATGAAGAGCTGAGCCCTATTCTGCAAAAAATCCGTCAGCAGCAGGTGCAACTGACGCAAGTGATTTGGGCTTTGCTGGAACAACGTTTGCAACAACAGCAGGTGTATGCCGAAGAAGCACAAAGCCACCTGGCCTGGCAAACTGTGGCTTTAGTGGTGTTGACTTTATTGCTGGTGCTGTGGGCTTCTGCCCGTATTACAGCGCCCGTGAAAATGCTCGATACCATGATCCGTTCTATAGGCCAGGCCAGTCATCATTTCCCGCATGATAAAGTGGATGGCCCACGTGAACTGACTGAACTGGGTGAACAGCTACGCTGGCTGGCATCACGTTTACAGCAACTGGAAGCTTTACGACTGATTTTATTACGTCATGCGTCTCACGAACTCAAAACTCCTTTGTCCAGTATCCGCGAAGGTTGTGCATTGTTGAGTGAACAGTTGGTAGGGCCGCTTAATGCCCAGCAAATGGAAGTGGTCAGTTTACTTAATGGCAGTGCAGACCGTTTAAGTGTGCTGACAGAGCAACTGCTGGATTACAACAAGTTACTGCAGCAGGCTAAACCTGAATTTGGCTGGCATGACAGCGAAACTCTGCTGCAAAATTGCTTTAACGACCATGCGTTATCTTTGCAGCAACGTGAACAAAAAATTGTGCTGGATTGTCAGTTACCGCGGATTTACACCGACTCTATGTTGTTCCGGCGTATTCTGGATAATCTGATTAACAATGCTCAGGCTTATGGGGCTGAAGGCAGTAATGTCTGGGTCAACTTACGTCAGCATGATAAATTCATGTTGTTAGATGTGGCGAATAACGGCACCCCTATTCCTGCTGAATTGCGGGCTAAATTATTTGAACCTTTCCAGCGTGGTAAAGCCCCACGTTTTGATGCGGTACAAGGTTCTGGTCTGGGTTTATCTATTGTCGCCGACTGCGCCCGTTTATTAGGTGGTCTGGCGGAAATTATCGATGTGAATTACGCCGATGTATGTATTCAGGTGCGTTTGCCTTTAGTTGAGGATGCGGTATGAAAGTTTGGTTAAGTCTTGGCCTTTGTCTGGTGTTAACGGCCTGTCAGGGGGTAAAACCTGTAGTACCAGTGGTAAATAAAACTATACCCAAAGTTGAACCCGTCCAAACCCAACTGGTGGAACCACCTAAGCCTGTAAAGGCAGAACTGGCTATTGCTGATGACGCCTTAACTTTGCAAGCCTGGCGCGATTTCCGTGCTCAGTTGTTATTGATGCCGGTGGCGGAGCGGGATTTATTATTACGCAGCTTCAAAATCAGCCCTGTCACTACGTTACAGACTTTATTGATTAAGCTGCATCCCGATAGCCCTTATGCGGTGCGTTTTGCTGCTCAGACTCAGCTGAACGACAAACTGACCACTTTGCCTAAAGGTTTAGCCGATTTGTTACGTTGGGATTTGGCCTACAACCAAAAATTACTGGAAAGTGAATCTGCAGTCACAGCTTTATCGCGTTTAAATGCACAGCAGCAAGAGCAATTGGACAGACTGCGCCGGCAAAGCAAAGATTTGCAGAAGAAAATTGATGCATTGACACAGATTGAAGCCAAATTAAATCAGACAGGAAATTAAGCATGAGCAATGGCGCCCGCTTGTTGCTGGTGGATGATGATCCCAGCTTATTACGTTTGCTGACTTTGCGTCTGGAAGGCGAAGGTTATCAGGTGATCAGCGCCGACTGCGCTGAAACCGCTCTGGTTTTGCTTGGCAAAAATAAAGTCGATGTAGTGCTGAGTGATTTGCGCATGCCGGGTTTAGACGGCATGGCCTTGTTTGATGAAATAGCCAAGCGCCATCCGGGTTTACCTGTGGTTTTGATGACAGCCCATGGCTCTATTCCAGAAGCTGTAGCAGCCACTCAGCGTGGTGTCTTTGGTTTCCTCACTAAGCCACTGAATAACAATGATTTACGCGATATTTTAGCTCAGGCTGTGCATCAGTCCCATGTGCCAAGCAAAGATGAATGGCGTGCTGATATTATCACCCGCAGTAAAGTGATGGAGCAGGTACTGGATCAGGCTTATCGGGTAGCGCAGCGGGATGTCAGTGTGCTCATCACAGGCGCCAGCGGTACAGGTAAAGAAATGCTGGCCAAGGCTATTCATAAAGCCAGTCCTCGTGCTAAAGGCCATTTTGTTGCTATTAACTGCGGCGCTTTGCCTGAGCATTTGCTGGAATCCGAGCTGTTTGGTCACACCAAAGGTGCTTTTACCGGCGCTGTGAATGAACACTTAGGTTTATTCCGTGAAGCCGACGGCGGCACTTTATTCCTCGACGAAATTGGGGATATGCCGATGCCATTGCAGGTGAAGTTGTTACGTGCTTTGCAGGAGCGGCAAATTCGTCCTGTGGGCAGTACTAAGACTATCCCTATTGATGTGCGGGTGTTGTCGGCAACGCACCGTGATTTAAAACAGGCGATGCAGGAACAAAGTTTCCGCGAAGATTTGTATTACCGTTTAAATGTGGTGAATCTGCAGCTGCCAACCTTAAGAGAAAGAGCGGAAGACATTCCATTATTAGCCCGTCATGTGCTGCAACAAAATGCGGAGCGCCATGGTGTGCAGGTGAACCGCTTTTCCGAAGATGCGATGCAGGCGCTGGTGACAGCTCAGTGGCCGGGTAACGTGCGGCAACTGGTGAACGTGGTTGAGCAATGTGTGGCTTTAACCCAAAGCCCGGTGCTGAGCGTGGCTTTGGTTGAGCAGGCTTTATCACAAAACCGCAGTTTCTGGCCAACCTTAAGC
Organism: uncultured Chromatiaceae bacterium; assembly: GCA_946482615.1. The sequence continues at coordinate 3,297 of CAMLSF010000053.1, forward strand.
GAAGCCCGTGATCAGTTTGAACGGCAGTATTTAATCCGGGTGTTAAAAATGGCCGAAGGCAATGTCACCCGGGCTGCAGAACTGGCCGGGCGCAACAGAACAGATTTTCACAAACTGCTGAAAAAACATGAACTCAGCGCAGCTCAGGTGTCCGAGCAAAGCGACGAATTAGAATAACCCAGAGATTGATTGATGCACGAAAATTTTGATGTAGAACCCGATGTACTCAAGGCCAAAATCATCAGCGAGACCGCCCGGATCAACTGGCTGGAGCTGCAAAAGTTTTATGCTTCAGGTTCAGTGGTGCAGGTCTCTGCCACACTGGATTTAGTCGAAGTAGCCTTTGCTTTTAGTCAGGATGATAAAACTGCAGTGCAGAACTGGCTGCAAGCGGGCTTAGTCGACAGAGTGGGCGATACTCAGGCTCAGCTTTGGGTGGAGCAAAAGGCTGAACTTTGGGCTGTGGTGATATCTCCCTGGATCTTAGTGCAGGATAAAGCTGCCCAATCTACTCATTAATTACGCAGGTCAACGCTTTATGTATGCAGAAAACTTCCGGTTAGAGTCCTACCTGAAACGTATTGGTTATAGTGGGTCTTTAGAGCGCAATGCTGACACCTTAACAAAGCTGATGCGTGCGCAGCTCTTTAGTGTTGCTTTTGAAAACCTGGATGTGCAGGCCGGTAAGATAGTCTCTTTAGTGCCGGAACAGATAGTGGATAAAATAGTAGGCCAGGGCCGTGGCGGTTATTGTTATGAGGTCAATGGCCTTTTTGCGATGGCGTTACAGGCTTTGGGGTTCAGCTACAAGTTTGTCGCCTGTCGCCCTATGTTTTATCCGGTGCGCCGCCCTAAAACCCATATGGTGTTGCTGGTGGAAGCTGAGGGCGACGAATGGATCTGTGATTTAGGTTTTGGCAGCTACGGTATTCGTGCTCCTATCGCTTTATCTTCGTTAGAACAGGTGCAGCAACAAGACTTTGATCAATTCCGTTTAACCACAGAGCAAAGTGGTGCTTATGTGGTACAGGCCTGGGTGGATGGCCAGTGGCTAAGTCAGTTTGGTTTTGAGCCTTATGCCAGTGAGTGGGTCGATTTTATGCCTGCCAACTACCTGAACTCCACCCATCCGGAGACGATTTTTGTGCAGAAGCTGCTGGTGATTAAACACCACGAACAAGGCCGCGATATTCTGCTGGGTGATCAGCTGAAACAAATACGAGCTGATGGCACCCAGGTACAACAATTAAGCCCACAACAGCGGGAAAAAGTGTTAAAGCAGTTGTTGGCATAGGGTCAGAACCTTGGTTCTGCCCCTTATACCGGTCGATATAACGAATATCGGCTGAAGATCTGATTTTGGGGCAGCGCTGATAGCTCCGCCCCCACTGTTAATAGCCGGCAGCCTGGCCGTCTTTACGGGATTCTGAAGCGCCATAATAAACGCCGGTTTTTGGGTCTTTCATAATGGCCTGATAGCCACCAAACTCACCCAAAGCGTAACGTACATCATGGCCTCTTTTCATCAGCTCACGGGCTGTTTCATAAGGCACACCTTTTTCCAACTGAACATAACCGCCATTGGTTAAATAAGCAGCCTGTGAGTCGGTAGGCTCTGTGCTACCCAAATGCTGCCAGCGCGCTGCATCCCCGGCTTCCTGCAGGTTCATGCCGTAATCCACCATATTGACCACTATCTGCACATGGCCCTGAGGCTGCATAGCGCCACCCATCACACCAAAGCTGGTGAGGGGTTTGCCGTCTTTACTGATAAAGGCCGGAATAATAGTCTGGAAAGGCCTTTTACCCGGCTCATAAGCATTGGCATGTTTCTGATCCATAGAGAACATTTCGCCTCTGTCCTGGAAACCAAAACCTGTGCCTGGCGCGACCACACCTGATCCCATGCCGCGGTAGTTACTTTGAATAAGCGATACCATAGTGCCGTCTTTGTCGGCTGTGGTCATATAAATGGTATCGCCCTGATAGGCAGCCGGATTACCTGCATCAACACGTTGCGCGGCTTTGGCGCTAATTAACTTAGCGCGTTCTTTGCCATAAGCTTCAGAAATCAGGCCTTTGATCGGCAGCTTGTTAAAGTCGGTATCGGCATAAAACTTGGCTCTGTCTTCAAAGGCCAGTTTTTTCGCTTCCACTAAAGTGTGAATACTTTCAACACTGTTGTAGCCCATGGCCTTTAGATCGAAGTTTTTCAGAATTTGTAGCATCTGCAAGGCGGCTATGCCCTGACCATTAGGTGGTAACTCCCAGACATCATAACCACGGTAATTCACTGAGACAGGTTCTACCCAGTCCGATTTATGGCTGGCGAAATCTTCATAACGCAGATAACCACCATTGGCTTTCATAAAAGCATCAATACCTTTGGCTATGTCGCCTTTATAAAAGGCATCCCGTCCGCCTGTGGCAATGGCTTTATAAGTGGCTGCTAAATCAGGGTTTTTAAACATCTCACCTTTAGCCGGTGCTTTGCCATTGATGGTAAAAGTACCGACAAAATCGCCCGGCTGATCTTTTAAACGTGGTACGGATCTGTCCCAGTAATACGCAATCAGCTCGCTGACCGGAAAACCTTGTTCGGCATAACTAATGGCAGGTTGCAGAATTTGAGTCATAGGCAATTTGCCAAACTTCTGATGCATCTCAAACCAGCCATCCACTGCACCTGGTACGCTGATGGGCAACATGCCATAAGGCGGAATATCTGTGCGGCCGAGCTTTTTCAGCTCTTTGGCCAGTTGTTTGTGGCTTAAACCTTTTGGCGAACGGCCGGAAGCATTTAAGCCATAGATTTTATTGGTTTTACCATCCCAGATAATGGCGTATAAATCACCGCCTATGCCGTTGCCCGTAGGTTCCATTAAACCTAAAGCTGCATTGGCGGCAATAGCTGCGTCTACAGCTGTGCCACCTTGTTTCATAATATCCAACGCAATTTGAGTGGCTAATGGCTGACTGGTAGCCGCCATCGCATGAGGGGCTATTACTTCGGATCGGCTGGCAAAATCAGCGCCGGTAATACGGTCGTATGCCATCAGTTGGGGGGATAAAGCGATCAGGCTGCAGAGCAGGAGTTTTTTCATTCTGGTTAGTTCTCTCAAATACAGGAGTATTCAAACTAATCAGAGCTTGCTGAAATTACCAGAGGCACGCGACCAAAACCCTGATTCGCTGGCTGAAACTTGCTGTGCGGTTCACGCTGCTTGATTGTCGTGTAGCTTCGCCGCAGGCTGTCCGCCAAAATGTTCGTCATTTATGCTGCAATGCCGCTTCGCCTTGATTGCAACCCTGCATCAGAAACTGAAGTAAATAATTTGAAAATAGAACCCACACCCCCTTCAAACCGCTGCTTCCGCACTGTATTGTTGCAATGCCCCGTTTCTTTAAACATAACAATAACCTAAAAACTATGAATGATTTTATTGAAGTGTACGATGATGTCTTACCCCAAGAGTTTTGTCAGCAACTGATCCGACTGTTTGAGCAAAGCCCTCATACCACAGCAGGCCGCACTGGTGGTGGTGTGGATACGAGCAAAAAAATAAGCACAGATCTGTATTTGAATCAGCATCCGGAATATCACCCGGTCTTGAGTGAAATTTGCCGTTTCACCACCGACTATGTCACCCGTTATTTTGCCAAGTATCATTTTGCTTTGATTGGCCCTGTCAGTATGAGTATGCCGCATCCGACAGAAAACCGTTTTATCACTATTACGTCTGAAAACTATGCGGAATTTGGTGCGCCGCGCGTCGATCAACTGGTGCGCAATTTATATCGGCTTGGCCCTATACAGGCGCAGAAATATCAACAAGGTATTGGCAATTATGGTTATTGGCATTCTGAGGTCTATCCGCAGTTACCCCACAGCGAAGCTTTGCACCGTACCTTGTTATTTATGTTCTACTTAAATGATGTGACAGAAGGAGGGCAGACCGAGTTTTATTACCAGAATAAAACCATTCAGCCGAAAGCCGGGCGTATGGTGATAGCACCGGCTTACTTTACCCATACCCACAGAGGTTGTGTGCCTGTCTCAGACGACAAATACATTTTAACCAGTTGGGTGCTGTTTAACCGTGCCGAACAGTTATACGGCACTGGTGCTTAGTGGGGTTGGTTGGGTTGCCGGACGAACCATCTCCAGATGAGGAATATCATCTTCCAGATAAGGTTCGCTGCAGGCGATAAAACCAAAGGACTCGTAAAAACGTTGCAGGTAACACTGAGCTGAAATACGGATCTCCAGATCAGGCCAGCAACTGCCGGCAACGTCTAATGCTTTATCCATTAAACCACGGCCTAAGGCCAGGCGGCGGGCGGTTTGTGATACACAAATACGGCCCAGTGCCGGGCTGTGTTCATAGCTGACCCCCGGAGCTAAAACCCGGGCGTAAGCCAGAATTTTATCGCCTTTTTTAAGCAAAATATGTCGGGTCTGAGGATGTAAGTCTTTATTGTCCAGCTCAGGGTAAGGGCAGTTCTGTTCCACGACAAAGACATCGACCCTTAATTGCAGCATGGCGTACACAGTATACGAATCCAACTGATGAAAGCCTGCAACCTGCCATTCCATTTTTCTGTCCTGTTCTTTTTTTAATGATGCTGGTTTTACTATATCAAAGTCACTGTGCTTTTGTCTGGTCGCTAAAAGTGCGCAGAATGACCACAAAAAAATCTGCATAGAGCCGAAACTTGAATCACACTTATTACATTCATTGGTTTGGCGGCGACAAAAGACAAAAGGAGTTGGGATGTGGTTAAGTCAGATAGTCCGGAAGAAGCGCCACTGGCAGCAACTCTTGAGCCTGCTGGTGTTAGTTCTGGTCAATGTCAGTTTTTATAGCATTGGTCAATGGCAATTAGAGCAACGTCAGTTGCAGTGGCAGCAATGGCTGGAATTACAACCTTTGCAGCAACAGTCCTGGTTGAGCAGCAGGCAGGGGCAGTTGCAGCTGGAGTTGACTCCCCCAGTCGATGCTGCGGACTTTGTCGCTTTAGATGGCTCAAATCCGGTATTGCATTTAGCACCTGAACTGGTACAGAGCTGGACCGCTCTGGATTATCTGTTGCTGAATCTTCCTTTTGTGATCTGGTGTGCGTGGTTAGTCTGGATCCGGCCTTATCAACAACAATTCCGGCAGGAGTTGCAGCAATTGGAGCAGCAAACACAGTTGTTGCTTACCCATCTGGAATTACCCTTTCATCAGGAAACCAATCCCGTCACTCAGTTACAACGGGTTTTGCTGAAGCTACAAAACTGGCAAAAACGCGACAGTGAAATCCGCCAACTGGTGCGGGTGCAAGGCCTGGTCGATCATGAGCTGGCGATAGGCAACAGAGTATTTTTTGAAAGTCGCCTTAATCATTATTTAACTGAGACTGCGGAAGTAACCTCTGGTGCCGTATTTTTAGTGCAGTTGTCTCACCCTGAAATTCATTTATCCAATCTGATTAAACTACAACGTTTAAGAGGTTGTGTGGAGTTAATAGCTGAGCTGGTCTCAGGTTGGCCTGAAGCTGTGATGGCACGACTGGCCGAAAATGATTTGGCCTTGCTGATCCCAGGATTGAACGGGAAAGAAGCGGAACAACTTGGGGATCGTCTGGCTCAGGTGCTGAGTCAGGCAAACTTTTTTGCTGAATGTCAGGATTTTGATTTAGTCCATATAGGTTTTGTGTTGTACCAGCAAGGACAGACCTCTTATCAACTGATGGCTGAAGCTGATATGGCATTAAAAACAGCTCAGTTACAGGGACCTAATGCTGCTTACGGTTTTAACGATCCGCAAAAACCTAAGATTAAAGGTTCAGTCTGGTGGCGAACTGAGTTGCATAATGCGTTAAAAGAAAACAGGTTCTTATTGAGCTTTCAACCTGTGTTTTCCTGGCAGGACAACGACGTATTGCAACACGAAGTGCTGGTCAGGCTGGCCAGTAGTGACGGTGAAAAATTAGCTGCGGCCTTGTTTTTACCTATGGCCGCCAACTGTGGTTTAGTGGGAGCTATTGACCAATATGTGCTGCTCAAAGTGGCCAAACTGACCGAAACTGAAGCGCTGGAGCACTGTCGTTGCAGTGTGAACTTAAATACTCAGTCTTTGCTGGATGAGGGCTGGTGGCATTGGCTGGAATCACAGATCAGCAATGGCAACATAGTGACAGCAGATCTGGCATTGGAATTTCACGAACATCATTTAATTAAGCACTATAAAAATCTGAAACCTAAGTTGCTGCAATTGCAGCAGTTGGGTTTTGAGTTGATCGTCGATCACGTGGGACTGAGTCTGGATGCCACCCCTTATACAGATGAGTTACCCATCAGAATGTTAAAGATTCACCCTGCCGTAGTGCGGGGCATCGATCATCAACTTGAGCAACAGTTATTTATCCGGGGTTTATTGGCTTCCTGTGTTGGTAAAGATATTAAAGTGATAGCCACTGGGGTTGAGCAGGATCCCGAATGGCAATGCCTGAAGAAATTAGGGGTGACAGGAGCCCAGGGCTATTACTTCAGTCAGCCATTGGCGCGGATTATTGCTCAGAATCAACTGTCGGGTTAAAGTCTGTTTTCACTGAGTTCAGTGGCGGAATAAGTCCTTTGTATGCCAGGCCTTTTAAAGCCTGCAGGCCGCCAGTATGAAAAAAACTGAGGCGGCTGCCTGTGGGAATGTCGCCGCTTTTGATTAACTCAAACAAACTGTACAAGGCTTTACCAGTATAAACAGGTTCCAGTTGCAGTCCCTGATCGGCAAAAGACTGGCAAAACTGCCAGAGCTTCTGGTCAAAACGACCATAACGAGGCTGATGCAAGGCCTGCACTAAACGCCATTCTGGCCAGGTACGATCGGCTGGCAAAAACTGTCTGATTTTGTCCGGCAAACTCTGATCTTTGACTACGGCTATACCTAACACTGCAGTGTTTTGTGCTCCATGGATCAGGCCAGCTATGGTTCCGCCGCTGCCCACAGCACAAATCAGCAAAGAAGCAGGACCAGCAGGAGTAGTGCACATATCCAGCTCGCTAATGCCCCGTACTGCAGCTTCGCAGGTGCCACCTTCCGGAATCAGCAGATAACCTGGGTACTGAGCCTGAAGTTGCTGCACTGTATCAGGCTGATGACGCTGCTGATAATACGCTCTGCTGACGGAAATGAGTTGCATGCCATAAGACTGACATAGAGCCAGAGTAGGATTATTTGGATCGGCATCTTCGCCCCGCACTATACCCACACTTTTCAGGTTGTTTTCGGCGGCGGCAGCTGCTGTAGCGACCAGATGATTGGAAAAAGCCCCGCCAAAGGTTAACAATCCCTGATATTTTTGTTGCAGTGCCAGCTCCAGCTGGTATTTTAGCTTCAGTAACTTATTGCCCGAGATATCGGGGTTGTGACCTGATACATAACGTACCCAAAGCTCGGTCTGACGAGCTGTTAAAACAGGATGTTCTAGCTTTTGCCACTGCAAATAAGGGGTTAGTTTCATAGTATGATATAAATACGGAACAAATTTTTTATCATTTTTATCGTTTCTGTGTTAGTTTAGCGTTACAATAATAGAAGAAAGCACTGTAGGTAGTATTTGCCGTTATGTTAACAAAGCTATTGGCGCACTTAAAAATCACAAAAAAACCAGGCAATGTGTTTGCTGGGGTTCATCTGTCTGCCAATAGTTTAAAGGTTGTTGTTGTCACAGAGCAATCAGCAACTGAACCCCGGGTGGAACACATGTTCCAGGAACAATTTAGTTCTGCCGCACAATTGTCTGCAGCCTTTAAAGCAGTGGCAGCAAAATTACCCACGGATTGCCAGTGCACTTTAGTGATCCCGCCTGAGCGTTATATGGTGTTGCAGATTGATAAACCTGCAGTACCTGATGAAGAAATCTCATTAGCTTTGCCTTGGACCATCAAAGATCTGGTGACCTTGCCTGATGATGACATGGTGCTGGATTATCTGGATTTGCCGTTGCAAAACCAATTGCAGGGCGTAAAAGTGAATGTGGTGGTCAGTTCTAAAAGCTGGTTGGCTGACATAGTGGCTTTGTTTACACAAAATAAGCTGCAATTAGTCGGGATCCAGCCGGAAGAGTGGTTGGCGCGAAACTTATTGCCAGCCAAAAATCAGGCACTGATGCTGGTCTCTCATCAGAGTGGGCAGGATTTAGCTGTGCAAATTTTACAGCAGGGTCATCTTTGTTTCTCCCGGCGTTTGCGCGGTTTTAATCGGCTGGACCAATACAGCCTGGATGAACTACAGCAGGGTGTGTTTGATAATTTGTTGCTGGAATTACAGCGTTCTATTGATTATTTCGAAGGCCAGCTAAAGCAGGCCCCGGTAAAAGAAATCGCCTTGTTACTGGCCAGTAGTAATCAGAGTGGTGTGGTGCAACTGTTTGTGCAAAATGGATTCTCTCAGGTCTTTGCAGTGTCCGCCAAAGATGTTGGTGTGCAGATGTCAGCAGAGCAATTTAGCCTCTATTGGTTAGCCTTAGCTGGAGCTATTGAGCCATTGTGCGCACAACGGGAGGTGAACCTTGAAGCTGCGGGTTAACCTTTATGTGCAGGCATTACAGCCCGTCAAAGAAAAAATCAGCTTAAAGCTGTTGGTTGGCAGTACGTCGGGGTTGTGTGCTGTGTTGCTGACGGCCGGCCTTTTGATGAACGCCCAGGCTGGTTCGAAACAATCTGAGCTTGTGGCTTTGCAAGAGCAACTGAAAAGTCAGGAACAGCAGTTAAAACAACTTCAGGACACGCTAGGTAATCGCCAGCCTTCTCCGGCTTTGGTGAAACAGCGCACCGAGCTAAACCAGACCATAGCGCAAAAACAAAAGCTGCTGCAGTTTGTGCAAGGTGAGCAATTAAAAACCTCAGTGCAGTATTCTCCGGTGTTTCAGTATCTGGCCAGTATAGATCCACAAGGCTTTTGGTTGGGCAGTTTCAGTTTAAATGCCCACAGTAGCCAATTTAGTGGTTATGTCACTGAACCTGAGTTATTACCCAAATGGCTTAATAAATTAGGTGGCACTGAATTTTTTAAAGGTCACACCTTTTCTCAGTTTGAAATCAAGCAAATGGAAAACACAGAAGCTTTAGCCTTTAAAGTGACATCCTCTGCGGCGAATGCTGCGACTGCGGAGGCCAAACCATGAATGCATGGCAACAGCTGTCCGAACGTTTCAGTGCGCTGAAAGAAAGAGAAAAGTACACAGCTTTTATTGGTGCATTACTGTTATCTTTGTGGCTATTTATGCTACAGATTTTAGTACCTGCTTTTGAAGAGTTGAGGAAAGTGGAGCAACAGATCACCAGTACCAGTCTAACCATACAACAGCACAGTAATACCCTAACGGCGTTGCAGCAACAGGCCGGGGTTGATATCGATGCGGGCTATCAAACAGAGCTGGAAAGCCTGAAACAGCAGGAGCAGGAACTGCAGCAACAGATTTCTAAACTGACCAGCTACTTCATAGGTTCAGAGCGCATGGCATCTGTACTGCAAGATGTGTTAAAAAGTAGCAATAATGTAAAAATGAAATCAGTGATTGCCAACCCGCCTGTGCCATTAACCTTCTCTGAGCAGGGAACTGATAATAAAGCTGTTATTTATCAACACTCGACAGTAGTGGTTTTGACAGGCAGCTATTTTGCATTAACAGCTGTACTGGAACGTCTTGACGCTTTGCCCTGGTCTTTAGGCTGGCAAAGTATTGACTATAAGGTCACTGAATACCCTGATGCAGAACTGACTTTGCATTTACTGACTGTGAGCGATAATGAAAGTTATATTAAGTTGTAGCTTGTACCTGGTTCTGAGTCTTGCTGTGCAGGCATCTTCAGATCCAACAAAACCTGATGTGGCAATGGCTGTGCCTGTGACTGTGGGCATAGATACAGTTCAGGCAGACCCCGGAGCTCAATTTAAACTGGGCCTGATTAAAAATGTACGGGGGCAATACAGCGCCTTGATCAATGGCCAGTCAGTAAAACAGGGTGATGATATTGATGGTTACAGAGTGCTGAGCATTAACCAGAAACAGGTAGAGTTGCAGCGAGCCAATGAGCGTTTAACCTTAAGTTTGTTTAAAGCGATGAAAACTCAATGAATTATTTTAAGAAAAACTATTTCACATTAGCTTTCATCAGCTTAAGTTTAGCTGCTTGTCAAGGATTGCAGGAAACTAAGGTACCGCAGCAGGCACAAGCCGCTTTAGCTGAATCACAAAAACAACCTAAAGCTGCGGCTCCTGTTGTGCCAGACAGTGTCACTCAGGATTTATTAGCGCTGGCTTCTCCTATGCAACAAGGCCAGTCCATTCAGCCCAGGTTTAATGTGGCTGCTGCTAATGTTGATGTGGCAGATTTTTTTACCTCTTTGGTGGCTGATACAGACTACAGTGTGGCTATTCACCCGGCAGTGTCGGGCCAGATCACGCTGGATTTAAAACAAGTGACCTTAAATGAGGCTTTTGCCGTTATTGAACAGTTGTACGGTTATCATATTCAGCAGGTTGGCTCTATCTACAAAGTGATGCCCGGTGGTTTGCGTACTGAAACTATTCCGGTGAATTATTTATTGATGCAACGTTCAGGCAGTTCGTCTATTTCTGTCACTGCTGGTGGTATTTCCTCGTCGCAAAATGGTAACAATAACAGTAATTCCAATAACCAAAACAATAACCAGAATAACAACAACCAGAACAACACGAATCAAAATGGCTACAACCAGAACGGGCAGGGCGGACAAGGCAACGGCAGTTCAGTACAAAGTTCCAGTGAAACAGATTTCTGGAAAGACTTAAAAGAAGCTATTACAGGGGTGATGGGCTCTGGCCCTGATAGAGCTGTCGTAGTGAGTCCACAAGCGGGTTTAGTCACTGTCCGCGGCTTACCTGCTGAAATAGAAGCTGTTCGGGCCTATTTAGGCCAGACCGAAGCCAGTTTGCAGCGTCAGGTGATACTGGAAGTAAAAATCATTGAAGTGACCTTAAATGATGATTACCAGCAAGGTATTAACTGGAGTCAGATTGCAGGCACTATAGGTTCTACCGATATCAACTTCAGCAATAATAGTTTTACTTTGGGTAATAATATTACCGCTCAGATCGGCGGCTTAGGCAGTATAGGTTTTGAGGGCGATGATTTTAGTGGCGTGATTAACCTGCTGGAAACTCAGGGCAATGCCCAGGTGCTGTCCAGCCCCCGTGTCACCGCTATTAATAACCAAAAAGCCGTGATTAAAGTAGGTTCTGATGAATATTATGTCACAGGGGTCAGCAGCAGCTCGAACCTGACTGACACCACAGGCACAGGGACAGGCATTACCAGAGATGTGCCAATACCTGAGCTGGAACCTTTTTTCTCAGGTATTGCTTTGGATGTGACGCCCCAGATCAACGTGGATGGTGATGTGATTTTACATGTGCATCCTTCAGTGTCTGAAACCACAGAATTGAGCAAGTCGATCAACTTAGGGGGCACCAGCGCTTATACCCTGCCTTCGGCTCAAACCAATATCCGTGAATCCGATACTATTATTAAAGCCCGTAATGGTGAAATTGTAGTGATAGGGGGGTTAATGCAATCCACGATCAGCGACAATGAATCTAAAGTACCAGTGTTGGGATCCGTGCCATTGGTGGGCAAATTGTTTACGAATATCAGTAAAGTAGAGCGGAAAAAAGAACTGATTATCCTGATCAAGCCTACAGTATCGTCCGGCAGCGCTATGCAGCAACAACTGAAACAGTCTGCCGATTTGATTGATCAATGGTATCCGAAGAACTGATTATGTTGTATTTACGCCACTTTGGTTTACAGCAGACCCCTTTCAGTTTGACTCCAAACACGGCGTTTTATGTCGATTTACCTCAGCATCATGAAGCCTTAGAAGTGCTGACCACAGCTTTAAATGTAGGTGAAGGCTTTATCAAGGTGACGGGGGAAGTGGGCACAGGCAAAACTATGCTGTGCCGCAAGCTGATGAATGAAGCAGCAGAAGATTGGGTGATTGCTTATATTCCTGACCCTTATTTGTCTCCGCTGGAATTGCGTTGGGCTTTTGCTACAGAGCTTGGATTAAAACAGGCGGATACTATAGATAACCAGCAGTTAGTGCAGCTGTTGCAGCACCGCTTAGTGGCGTTGGCTGCAGAGGGCAAAAGAGTAGTGCTGATTATCGATGAAGCACAAGCTTTACCCGACGATACACTGGAAGCCCTGCGTTTATTGACCAACCTGGAAACTGAGCAGCGTAAACTGTTGCAGGTGGTACTGTTTGGTCAACCAGAGCTGGATAAGCGTTTAGCCAGTTACAAATTTCGCCAATTGCGTCAACGCGTCAGTTTCTCTTATTTATTGCGGGGTATGACCTATTATGAGGTTCAGGCTTATGTCAGCACTCGTAGTGAGATAGCGGGAGTACGGCAACCGCTGTTTTCGCCCGGTGCATTAAAGGCCATCTGGAAATACAGCAGAGGGATCCCACGGTTAGTGAATGTGTTAAGTCATAAAGGCCTGATGTTGGCCTTTGGCGAAAATAAGTTGCAGGTAGACACCAAACATTTACGTTATGCCGCAAAAGATACGGAAGATGTGCAAAACCATGGCTCGGCGTTAACTCCTGTGCTGCTTGGGGTCTTGGTCTCACTTGTGTTACTCACAGCTGCCGCGGCCTGGCATTTCCGGGAGTTGTGGTTATGAGCGTGATCAATAAGATGCTGCGTGATTTAGACAAGCAACAACAGCAGCAACAGCACAGAGGTTTTGTCAGCTTCAAACCTCAGCGTAAATCTCATTTGCTGTTGTGGGCTGCTGTCCCTCTGGCTTTATTAGCGGGCTGGTGTGGCCAGGCCTGGTATATGGAACGTTTTTCCATTCAAACTGAACAGGCTCCGACAGCGTCTGATGTGCAAAAAGGCCAGGTGCATCCACTCGCTGCTGTTGCTGAGCTGGTGCCACAGGCGCAACATCTGACAGAGCAGGGCAATGCCCCGGCCAGTGCTGCAACTGAACAAAGTGTAAGTTTGCAGGATGTGGTCGCCAGCCGGGTATCACCAGAGGCCGCTGCTCAGTTGAAACAGGCCGCTCCAGCTGAACCAGTGGCAAGCTCCGAAACTGAGCTACAGCCTTTTGCCAGTCGGCCTGTGGCTGAAGAGCGGGTTGTGGACGTTCAGGTGGCAGAGCCTGCTCCGGCTGAGCGTAATACAACTTTTTTTGCTGATACTGCTGACACAGAACAGGTTCAGGTGAACGAATTTGATTCAAGCGCCGATCTGGCTGCAGAGCCAGACTCGGCGATCGAACCTGACTGGAACGACACACCGCAAGTGGCAGATAAACCCCGCTCTCTGGCGATAGAAAAAGTACAACTCAGCCCACAGCAGCAAAAAGACTTGTTGAAAAGCAAAGCACAAAAAGCTGAATCTATAGGGAATCTGACTCAGGCTATCGGGTACTGGCAGCAAATACGACAGCTTGAACCCTCCGGTAGCGAAGCTTATTTAGAGTTATCCCGTCTGGCTCAGATTCAGCGTAATGATGCTGGCGCAGTGCAAATACTGGAACAAGCCAGCGTGGCTGGTGTGCAGGATCCAAAACTCTCCATGGCTTTGGCGGCCTTAGCACTCAAACAACAGGATTGGGCCAAAGCATTAGGCTATTTGCAGTACGAACCTGATATTTTTAATTACACAGATTTTTATGCATTAAAAGCCGCGGCGTTGCAAAAAACCAGTCAACATGCACAAGCTGTGCAGGTGTTTCAGCAATTGGCCCGTCAGCAACCTGAACAGGCACGTTGGTGGCTGGGTATGGCGTTAAGTTACGATGCGATGTCACAATCAGAGCAGGCATTGCATGCCTACCGTCAGGTGGCCGTAAATGGCTTTGGCTTATCAGCCCAAAGTCTGGACTATGTCAAAAAGCGCATCGCAGCGTTAGAGTGATTTTATGTTAAAACCCAGACTAAAAATGCGGCTTGGTGATCTGTTGGTGCATGAAAACATCATCACTGAACAGCAATTACAGCAGGCGTTAGCGCAGCAGCAAAAAACTGGCCGCAAGCTGGGTAGCAGCCTGATTGATATGCAGTTTTTGACTGAAGACCAGTTACTGCAATTCTTATCGCAACAGCTCAAAGTAGATTTGCTGGATATCAGCTCGCAGCAAATTGATCCTAAAGCTGTCGCCTTATTGCCAGAAGTACATGCCCGTCGTTTCCGGGCTTTAGTGCTGGAAGACAGAGGTAGTTCCGTCTTGCTGGGCATGAGTGATCCAGCCGATTTGTCTGTGCTGGATCAGATAGCGCCTATGCTGGCGCCAAAAGATATCTCTATTGCGATAGTACGGGAAAGTCAGCTGATCAGTGCTTTCGACCGTTTATACCGTCGTACTAAACAAATTGAAAGTTTTGCCACTCAGCTTAAAGAAGAATATGCCGAAACCGACATTCTGGACTTTGGCGCCTTAAGCGATCCGACAGATAACGACAACACCATAGTCAAACTGCTGCAATCCATTTTTGAAGATGCGGTGCAGGTAAGAGCTTCGGATATTCATATTGAACCGGATGAAAAACTGCTGCGCATTCGCCAGCGGGTCGACGGCGTGCTGCAGGAAAACGTGTTAAAAGAAGTCAGTATAGTGCCGGCCCTGGTTTTACGTTTAAAGCTGATGGCGCAGCTGGATATTTCGGAAAAACGTTTACCTCAGGACGGCCGTTTTCAAATCAAGATTAAAGGCCGCACTATAGATGTGCGGATGTCGACCATGCCTGTGCAGTATGGTGAGTCTGTGGTGATGCGTTTGCTGGACCAATCCGCAGGTTTGCTGACAATGGAACAAACCGGTATGCCGGAAGCGCTGCTAAAACGTTTACGCCGTATTTTAAAAACACCACATGGCATGATTCTGGTGACTGGCCCCACAGGCTCGGGCAAAACCACCAGTTTGTACGGCATGCTCAGCGAACTGAACAAAGAAGGTAATAAGATTATTACGGTGGAAGATCCGGTGGAGTACCGTTTGCCCCGTATTAATCAGGTGCAGGTCAACCACAAAATTGGCCTGACCTTCAGCAATGTATTAAGAACCAGCTTACGTCAGGACCCGGACATTATCATGGTCGGTGAGATGCGTGACCAGGAAACGGCAGAAATTGGTTTACGGGGTGCATTAACAGGTCACCTGGTGTTGTCCACTTTGCACACCAACGATGCGATCAGCAGTACCTTGCGTTTAATTGATATGGGCGCGGCTGAGTATTTAGTCGCCAGTGCACTGCGTGCCATTCTGGCACAGCGGCTGGTGCGACGTTTATGCCCACATTGCAAAAAGCCCTACACACCGGATTCTGCTGAAATCAGCTGGTTGCAACATAAACATATAGCGGCGGGTCAGGAGTTCTGGCGTGGTGAAGGTTGTCAGAACTGCAACCATACCGGTTATTCAGGCCGTATTGGTGTGTTTGAGTTGCTGGTGATGAACCGCGAACTGGCAGATGCGCTGCGCCGCAGCGACGCCGAAGGTTTTGCTGTTGCAGCCCGTTCTAACGAAGGCTTCCGGCCTTTGGGTGATATGGCGCTGGATTATGCGATGCAGGGCCTGACCAGTATAGAAGAAGTGATTAAAGTTTCTGAATACCTTGAACTGGAAGAGCCTGCGGATAGTACTGGCGCCGCACAGGAATACAGCTAATGGCGACCTTCAGCTACACAGCCAGAGATCGACAAGGTCAGGCGATCAGCGGCAGTATTGAAGCCGGCAGTGAAACCGCTGCGGCAGATATTCTGCTTAAACGCAGTCAGATCCCGATAAAAATTCAGCTACAGGAAGAAAAACAGGCCAGTGCTGCTATCGTCTGGCCCTGGCAGCGGGTCAGCATGACCGAGCTGATAATTTTCTCGCGTCAGATGTACTCTCTGATGAAAGCCGGTATTCCTATTATCCGCGCTATTGTTGGTTTGGCCGAAAGCACCAGTTCTTCAGCGTTGAATACGGTGCTGTTAGATTTAGCCGAGCAGTTAGAAAAAGGCCGTACTTTGTCGGCGGCTATGGCACAGCACCCGAAAATATTCAGTCGGTTAGTAGTGTCTATTGTGCATGTGGGTGAAAACACCGGTCGTTTGGATGAATCCTTTTTGCAACTTTCCAGCTATTTTGAGCAGGAAATGGAAACCAAAAAGCAAATTAAACAAGCCACCCGTTATCCCACTTTTGTACTTTTTGCTATTGCGGTAGCTATGGTACTGATGAATATGCTGGTGATACCACAATTTGCCACCATGTTTGCCAAATTTAATACGGAATTGCCCTGGGCGACCCGGGTCTTATTGGCCAGTTCAAATTTGTTTATCCATTACTGGCAATGGATGCTGGCTGTGCTGATAGGCATGGTGTGGGCTCTGAAACTGTATTTGCAGACAGAAAAAGGCAGTTACCAATGGAGTTACTGGAAACTAAAAACGCCTTTAATGGGCTCTATTATTGTGCGGGCGACACTGGGGCGTTTTAGCCGCAGCTTTGCCATGATGCTAAGGGCTGGTGTGCCTTTAACTTCAGCCTTAACGCTGGTTGCTGAGGCGGTAGACAATGACTATATGGCAGAAAAAATCCGCGAGATGCGGAAAAATATAGAACGTGGTGAGAGTTTATTGCGGGTGGCGGTGCAAAGTGAATTATTTACGCCTTTAGTGCTCCAAATGTTAGCAGTAGGCGAAGAAACAGGGCAGGTAGACGAGATGCTGACAGAAGTCGCCTCCTTCTACGAAAGAGAAGTTGCATATGACCTGAAGGCACTTACGGCAAAGATAGAGCCCATTCTGATTTGTGTGGTATCAGCTATGGTGCTGGTTTTAGCCTTAGGCATCTTTACGCCGATGTGGGATATGCTCAATGCATACAAGGGTAGTTAGTAAAAAAACAGTAAAAATAGAAAAAATGTAAGACAAGCTTGTAATACTGAGTAAAATGGGCGTAATTAGCGATAAACTAACAAATAAAGATACGGGGTTAACAGAATGAGACGACAAAGCGGTTTCACTATTATCGAAATTATCATAGTAGTGATTATTTTGGGTTTGTTAGCAGCAACAGCATTGCCACGTTTTCTGGCTATTACTGATGATGCTGAAGATGCATCTATTGACGGTATCGCAGGTGGTTTTGCGTCCGCTGTAGGTTTAGTGCGCGGCCAGTGGGAAATTGACGGCCGTCCTTCAGGTAACTTTGATACTGGTGGTGGCACGTTATCTGCTGATGGTACTTTTATCACTGTAGATGGTGTGGTTGTTGGTGTAAATGCTGAATCAGGTACTGGCATTATCGCTGGTTTCCCAACAGGTGACAGCAGAGCGGATACAACTATCACTGATGCATCTATTACTCATGCTGAATGTTTGAATGTATTAGAAAACATTATGCAAAATGCCCCAAGAGCTATAGCTCAGACTGTGGCTGGTGATATTGAGGTTGATGATTTAACTGGCTTCAGCTTGTTGGTTCAGGAAGGCACAGCTGGCACCAATAACCAGTGTTTTTATTATCAAACCAATGGCCTGGCAGCAATACCGGCGGCAGGTGTTACAGCGGACTTGAACGGTTTTATTTACAATCCGGCCACTGGTGCTGTGAATGTCTTTAAAAACAAACCAAATTAATAGATTTAATTTTTAAACAGAGGTAAGAAGTATGAAAACTATCAACAAAACTCAACAAGGTTTTACCTTAGTTGAACTGATTATCGTGATCGTGATTTTGGGTATTCTGGCCGTCACAGCAGCTCCGCGTTTTTTGAATTTGGCCGGGGATGCTAAAGGTGCAACTCTGAGTGCAGTTGAAGCTTCTATTGTTTCAGCTAACTCTTTGGTTAATGGTAAAGCACTGATCAATGGAAAAGGCGAAGGTGTAGCTGCTGCAACAAATTTCGTATTTGAAGGAGCTGACAAGATTTTCTTGGCTCATGGTTATCCTGTAACAGATGTTGTTGCTGAATCGTCAGGTGGTGCTGGTGATGGCCTGGTTGCTGGTGCGATTGACGATATGTGGGCAAACCTGTTAGATGTAGACGACTTTGTGATTGAAGAAGTTGATTTGAATGGCAGCAATTTTGTTGTGACGGCCGGCACTGGTACAAATGCAATTCTTATTCGTCCTGCTGATGTCGCTTTGCCTACAACTTTACCTTCAACGGCAACAAATTCATGTTATGCCTTTGTTATTCAGGCGGCCAGCGCTGGTGCTAAGCCGACAGTTGGTGTCGTGACTACCGGATGCTCTCAGTAACATCCGATAACAGGGCTGCAGTTTGCGTGGCTTCTCGTTAATCGAACTTATCATCGTGGTCTTGCTGTTGGGAATTCTTTCCGCAACAGCATTGCCGCGCTTTTTTGCTTCTTCGGATGTAAAAGAAGTAACGATACAGGATCAATTGATTAGTATATTGCGACTGGATCAGACCCGGGCCATGCAAAATACAGCTACAACTGTTACTTTTCAACTTTCTCAAGCCACTTCCCAACTGCTTGATGCAAACTCTACATTACAAATCCAGTTATTCGATACTAAAGATGGTAGTGGTAATGCGATATCGGGTTTGCGCTTTAACACAATGGGCCAGCCTTTGATTGACAACGGCTCCGGCACTTTCGTTCGGGCCAGCAATGGTTTGAGGTTTGAAATTCTGGGCACTGCCGACCGAAAAGTGTGTATTGAGTCGGAGGGCTATATCAGGCCATGTTAAATTCATCCAAAGTAGTTAAAGGTTTTACGCTGATAGAAATTATTGTTGGTATTGTCGTGCTGGCTATTGCCTTAGTGATTATTACCAGTGCTTTAGGACCACTTTACCAAAGATCTGCTGACCCCTGGCATCAGGTGCGTGCTGCAGAGCTTGGGCATAGCTTATTAAATGAAATTATGGCTCGCTCTTTTGATCAGAATTCAGATCGCGCTGGTGGCGAGTTCCGTTGTGGTGACAACGGTTATCCGGTTTGT
>CAMLSF010000054.1 GCA_946482615.1 uncultured Chromatiaceae bacterium
CTGGTCGCCTTGCTGCAACAGCAATGACTTAGGGTCTTGAACCGTCGTCCTTGCAGCCGCAGCGGTGTTGGCTGCGCCTTCTCGCCCCGGTCACATAGGTGAACTATGCTCCCGGGGTCTCGAAGTCTGGTCGCCTTGCTGCAACAGCAATGACTTAGGGTCTTGAACCGTCGTCCTTGCAACCGCCGCTGCAATTCGATTGGGGATGAAGATTGATAAAAGCGACTTGGCGAAATTTTTCGCTCAGTTATACTGGCATCAAATAAAGGCAAATTGCGGGCAGTTATGACAATAGCCGTCAGTCGTGATGTACCCAAAAGTCCCAGTGTCGGACTGGTATTTCAGGGCAATAAAACCAAAGCCGTAGAGGCTGAACAGCAAAGTAAAACCACACTGGTACCTTCTGGCACCGGTGTGCGTGCTGACGCTCAGGTTTTGTCTATGCTGGATGAGCAGGAAGCGCAAAAACGTACTATGTACGACCAGCCCAAACAGCGTAATCAACAGGCTTTAGATGCCTACGAAATGTTAGCCAATCAGGAAAAACGCGAAAAAATTCAGCAAATGTTTAGTCTGGATTTGTACGCTTAAGCCTTAATTTCGCTCCAAAACAATCATTTCAAAATTCATAACCATAAAACCAATGAAAGTGTTTTCATGGTAGTTTATGCTGTCTTTCTAATAATAAAAATGGATCCAGCTTATGTTTGACAGCAAGGTGTTTCGGATTTGGTTTGTTGCTGCTTTGGTAGTGTGGTTTGTGCTTTTTCATCAGTTTAATCAACTCAGTTTTTTAATAGAGCATTGGTATTACCCGGCTATTATGGTGGCTGGTGCTTTTGTCGCTGGTGTGACGCCTGAAGGCGGCGGAGCTGTCGCTTTTCCTGTGTTAAATATCTTCCTCAATATAGACCGTACCATGGCGCGGGATTTTAGTTTAATGATCCAAAGTATCGGCATGACCAGCGCCAGTATTTTTATTTTAAGTCACAAAGCCAATACGCTGAAAACCTACAAACCTTTACTGGTGTTTATTCCGGTGGCTTTCGCTGGTTTTGTGCTGGGTATGTAACTGCTGCAACAACTGCCTGTGTACATTATGCAGGCGCTGTTTTTAAGCCTAATCACCAGTTTTGCTGTGGTCTACAGCTTTGGTAAACACAGAGGCAGCAAAGCCACTTTAGATTTGAAGAAACCCATGGATGTTGTCTTGTTGCTGCTGATGTTAGTGGCAGGAGGCATGTGCGCCAGTTTGTTTGGCACTGGGGCTGATATTATTTTGTATACCTTGCTGGTAACCCGGTTTAGGATGCAGGAAAAGATTGCGACTCATATGAGCATTATGCTGATGGCTGCAATTAGTGTGCTGGGTTATGCCTACCGTCATTTTGTTGACCAGGGCTTAACGGGGTATCAGGTGCAAACCTGGTTATGTGCTTACCCTGTGGTATTGCTGATGGCGCCTTTAGGGGCTTATGTGCTGCATCGTATTAATAAAGAAATTATGTTGTATGCCATAGCTGTGCTGAATGTCGCTCAGCTGCTTTATTTCCTTTGTTACAACCCGTCAGTAGATAAGCTGATTTGGGCCTCTGTATTCACAGTGGTGTTATCCACCGGCTTTTACCTTTTGATCCGCAATCTGAGCCGCAAAGTTGTGCCTGCCCGGCAGTCAGAGCTCGCAGTCTCACATTAAGGGATCCAAAGACACAAACCTCACGTATACACAGACATATGTTCTAAGAGTCAGTGTATATGTCCCGTTATTGTTTAATCACTGGTGCCAGTTCAGGCTTAGGCCGTGAACTGGCCATTCAATACGCTAACCAGGGTTGGAATGTGATCGCTGTGGCGCGTTCTGTTAACGCGCTGAATGAGCTGCACAACCAACACAAAAGCATTCGCGCTTTGCCTTTGGATTTGACCAACACAGAGCTGTTTTCGGCTGCTGTAGAACAACTTTCCCAACAAATCCCTGCTTTGGATTTAGTGGTTCTTAATGCGGGTAGTTGTGATTATGTCGACGCCACTAATCTGCCTCTGGATATTTTCGACCGGACTATGGTCCTGAATTTTCAGGCCCAGGTTGCAGCAGTTAAATTGTTATTACCTCTGCTGCAAAAAGCAGAAAATGCCACACTGGCCATAGTCAGCAGTCTGGCTCATTTATTTCCTTTTACCAAAGCAGAAGCTTATGGCGCCAGCAAAGCTGCTCTGAGTTACTTTGCTGATAGCTTAAGAGTGGATTTAACCGACTCCGGCGTGCGGGTTTGTCTGATTGAACCTGGTTTTGTTGATACACCTCTAACCCAAAAAAACGATTTTAAGATGCCTTTTCTGCTGCAGGTGGATGATGCCGCAGGGCGGATCCGTCAGGGCCTTGAGACGCAGCAACAGCGTATTCGTTTTCCAAAACGTTTGGTCTGGAGTCTGCATCTGCTGAATCTGCTGCCTTATTCATGGCGCTGTAAAGTCGCAGCAGGGATGCGTCAATCATGAGCGTTATCAACTGGCCTGTGTTGATCGGCTTTAAACTGAGCTGGTTTGCACTGGTGTTATTTCAAAACCTGCTGCTTATTCCTGTGCTGCTGTTTGTGCTTTGGTCTTTATGGCGTTGTAGTCAGGCAAAACGTGTGGCCTGGCTGGCTTTGGCTCTGGTAGGGATCAGCCTGGATTCGGTATTGCACTACAGCGGTGTGTTAAGTTTTACCGGCTCGGTCTGGTTGCCCTGGTGGATGCTGACTTTATGGCTGGTTTTTAGTCTGGTGGTCGTTCAGGTCTTTTCGGCTTATTTACAAAATTACTGGCTGGCGGCACTTATGGCTGCTGTTTCTGGTCCAATGGCTTATCTGGGAGGCGCAGCTTTAAGTGGTCAGATGCAGGTCAGCCCTACAACCGAAGCTTATGTGGCTTTGGCTTTATGTTGGGCCTGTTATGGTGTGTTATCCGGATGGAGCAGAAAATTTTATGCGTAAGATGTTCGTAATAGTGACTTTCCTTTGCAGCTTCATTGCTCAGGCTATGCCAGATAACATCAAGCTGGTGGGGCAGGGCCAGTTCAGCTATTTATTCTGGGATCTATATCAGGCGCAACTTTACACTGCAGATGGTCGCTGGAGCGATTATCAGCAGAGTGCGCCTGTGGTACTCAAGCTGACTTATCAGCGTGATATCAGCAAAGCTGACTTTATTGAAGCTACAGTGGATCAGTGGAAACATCTGCAAGGTAAAGTGTCGGCCCAACATCAGGAGTGGGCAAAGCAACTGGACAAACTCTGGACTGACGTCAAAAAAGGCGACCAGCTAAGCTGTGTTTTATTGACGGATGGCAGAGTACAGTTTTACTTCAATGATAAGCTGCTGGGTGATGTCGCAGATCCTGCTTTTGGACCGGCATTTTTAGATATTTGGCTGTCTGAGAAAACTTCTGCGCCAAAACTGAGAAAACAATTGCTGAAAAATTCAGCATAAGTCTGAGACCTTGATACCTGGCCGGGCAGGAGCTCTTGACTATACCCAATGAAGAGTCATGCCTCTTGTCCCTTCTGTGTGCACATCTAATTTAGTTTATGGTGTTTTTCATCTCATTTACTTTCAGTTTTGTAATAAAACAACAGCTGATTGACCGCTGTATATTAATTAATCTTCTTCTGTCCGCTTTTCCTGATGATGTTTTTCATAATTGTTTTTATTAAACAGTCAGATAAGTCATGCACTCTGTTTTTGGGTTGTCTGATTTTAATACAGCGGTATAGGTTGTTTTGTATACATTATTCTATATTGTTGATTTTTATCATTAATTTAACACCTGTATTGTTTGCGGCAGATGCCGGTAAACGCGAGCTTTTGTCCGACAAAAGCGGTTGACCCCGCTAAAAAATTACCTTTATCATCCGCCGCCGTTTTGGGGGAACCCCAATTCAGGCGTGTTGTAGCTTCAATCAGCACCCATGTTGATTGCCGTAAAAACAGAGTCACTGCACAGTGGCCCAGGGAGATAAAATGTTTGTAAGTAGTAAGTTGTCAAAAGCTGTAAGTTTAGCTGTCGCTTTTGGCGCTGTATCAGGCGTCACTTTTTCTGGTTCAGTACATGCTCAGGAAACTGACAATGTTGAACGTATCCAGGTAACAGGTTCAAGTATCAAGCGTACTGACATTGAAGGTGCTTTGCCGGTTCAGGTTCTTGACCGTGCTGCCATCGACCGTTCAGGTCTGGCAACTGCTGGTGACTTAATCCAGTCTATCCCTTCTATGCAGGGTTTCACGACTGACGGTGACTCTGTAGGTGGCGGCGGCGGTGGTATGAAAACCGCTTCTTTACGTGGTTTAGGTTCAGACTACACCCTGGTATTAATCAACGGTCGCAGAATGGCACCACGTGGCTCAGGTTCTACAATAGACCTGAACTCTATCCCATTGGCTGCTATTGAGCGTGTTGAAGTACTGACAGACGGCGCATCTGCTCTGTACGGTTCTGACGCTATCGCTGGTGTGGTTAACTTCATCACTAAAGATGATGCTCAGGGTCTGAGTGTTTCTGCCCGTTACAACAAACCAGAAGAAAAAAATGGTACCAGCGACAACTTCTCTATCACTGGTGGTTTAGGTGATTTTGACGCGGACGGCTACAACGTGCTGATCTCTTACAGCCGTGATTCACAAGAACAGCTGAAAGCGACTGACCGTGAATTCTCTAAGACTGGTATTATCCCGTTCACATTAAACAACAAACAATATTACTACGTTGCAGGCTCGCCAAACGCCATCCCTGCCAACGCCCGTTATGTGTACACTGATGCCACTGGCAAATCAGTGACTTCAGCGGTATTCAATCCTTACCAAAAGCAAAACGGTGCTTGTGCTGCTGATAACTTTGAAGCCGCAGGCTTATGTCAGTTTGACTACACTACTACAGTAGAAATTCTGCCAGAAAATGAGCGTGATTCATTAATGCTGGGTGCTGACCTGGCCCTGAATGACGACACAAAACTTTTTGCTGATGTGATGTATTCTGATTTCTCTCAGATCACTCGTATCGCTCCTAACGCAACAGGTTTCTTCCCTTTAGCTGCTGATTCAGCTTTAGCACAGCAGTATGTGATTCCTTACGTTGATCCAGCTCATTTGGGTTCAGTGACTTCTGTGCAGGCTCAATGGCGTGCCTTACCACTGGGTGGCCGTGCGACCGAGTGGAATACTAAGTCAACTCATATCGTGACAGGTGTTGAAGGTGTGTTTGACACTATCGATTACTCTGCCGCTTTCACTTACTCAAAGAACGACACTGACGAGAACATCGCAGGTGGTTACCCAATCTTTGATAAATTCATGGAAGCTGTGAGTTCTGGTTTAGTCAACGTATTTGATACTCCGGATAAAATCAGTGCTGAAGGCCTGAAAGCACTGCAGGATTCTCAGTACTACGGTAACTGGAGCAACGATACCACTGAAGTAAAAGGTGTGGATCTGAAAGCTTCTACGCCAGTGTATTCTCTGCCAGCCGGTGATGTTTATGTAGGTACTGGTGTTGAATTCCGTAACACCCACTATGTCAGTTCTCTGGCTGATGCGAACAAGCAGGATCTGCTGTTAGGCGCTAACATTGGTTCAGAATACGATTTAAGCCGTGACAACTACGGTGGTTTCGTCGAAGTGATAGTTCCTGCCCTTGAGAATCTGGAACTGACTGGTGCTGTACGTTATGACAACATCGGTGAAGTGACGTCTGACTTTGTGTACAACGAAGACGGTATCGCAAGCCCGGGCAGCTACAAAGTGAACGATTCAATGAACGACACTACTTATAAGCTGGCACTGCGTTACAACGTGACTGACGACTTATTAGTGCGTGCTTCAACTGGTACTGGCTTTAAAGCGCCTTCTATGTTGGATTTAGGCCAGCCTAAAGTTGAATTTGGTGTAACAAGCAGCCCGTACTCTTGTCCTTTTGCCGGTACTTCAGATCCATTAGCTGAAGTATGTAGCCCGTCTCCACAGCAGTTTGAAGCTTTCAGTCAGGGTAACCCGAACTTAAAACCAGAAGAGTCTGAACAGTACACTTTAGGTTTTGTTTATGCGCCTGATAACAACTTCAGCTTCAGCATGGACTACTGGAATATTGAACTGACCAACCTGGTTACTTCTGTGACTGAGTCTCAGATCGTGAACAACCCGGTACGTTACCGTGATCTGTTCACTACGAAGACAAACAAAGCCACAGGTCAGGAAGAACTGGCTATCATTTTCGCCAGCGTGAACGTAGGTCAGTCGATCAACAAAGGTATCGACTGGGACTTAACAGTAGGTAATGACTTATCCTTTGGTCGTTTAACTACTACATTGGCAGGTACTTATGTACTGGACAGCAAATACACCCGTCCAGGTACTACTGATGAATGGATCAGCAGCTTAGGCCGTTTTGGTGATGACAATGAAGTGGTATTCAGAACTTTAGCTAAGTTCAGCAACACCTTAAGTCATGGTGATTTCACTCACAGTGCTATCCTGAACTACCGCAGCGGTTATGAAGATCAGGCTCAATATGCTGCTTCACGTACTGTGCGTTTAGGTTCAGTGACTGGCGCTGGTGCAGACGTTCAGTTAAGCGTACCTTCTTACGTTACAGTGAACTATCAAACCAAGTACCAGGCGATGGAAGCGCTGGGCGTGACTTTTGGTATCAACAACGTAGCTGACCGTGCTCCTCCACTGTCTTTACGTACTGGCGGTGCTGGTCACCAGGTAGGTTTCGACCCTCGTTACACTGACGTGTATGGCCGTACTTTCTATTTAGGTCTGGACTACAAGTTCATGTAACTTGATCGCGAGTGAAGGGGGATTTCTGTTGATGACAGAAGTTTCCCTGAACCAAATAAAAACCCCACTGCGTGCAGTGGGGTTTGTTTTTAATAGCTACAGATTATTTTTTCTGCTGAATAAACTGGATCAGTTTTGCTGCTATTTCAGTATTGTCCTGAAAACCTGCAAACAGCTGTTTATCCGCACCATAAGCCAGGACTGGCACATCAGCTGCTGTATGGCCACTGCTGGTCCAGCCTGTGCTGGAGTGATGGTCAATACGTTGTTTCACCGCTTTTGCCAGAGGCTCTAAACCTTCAGCACGCGCCTTGCTGAGCAACTGTTGCTCATCTGTTTTCAGTTCAAGGCCTGTTAAACCTAACCATGCCTGATACAACACCTTGTCGTCTTTCAGTGCTAACAGCTGACCAGCTATGTATTCGCCAGAATGTTTTACCTTTTTAATTACATCCCGTTTCCAACTGTAATTGCCATTGGCACCTAAAGATAAACCACCGGTTTCATGATCGGCAGTCACCACCAGAATAGTATCAGGATGACTATCCACATAAGCTTTGGCTACTTTTATCGCTTCACCAAAATCATGCATTTCGGCCATAGCACAAGCTATATCATTGGCATGGCCACACCAGTCAATCTGGCTGCCTTCAATCATTACGACAAAACCTTTTTCGGCCGGAGACAGCAGCTGCAGCGCTTTTTCGGTCATTTGCTTCAGTGGTAAAGGTTCAGGGTTGTCTAAGGCACTGTCAAACCCCTTAGGCGCAAATAAGCCTAAAGCAGGCAGCTTGTTCAGTGTTTGTAAACCAGCCCAGCTGTCTGTGTAGTGGAAGCCGGCTTGTTTAAATTCTTCCACCAGATTCCGGTCTTTACGGATAAAGTAACTGGTGCCGCCGCCGAGCATTAAATCGGCAACGATCTGACCATTTACTTTATTGTCTATGTAGTCATCTGCTATCTGATCGTAGTTTTGACGGCTTTTGTCATGAGCCAGAAAACCAGCCGGTGTGGCATGGTTTATTTGAGCTGTGACGACCACACCTGTCTGCATACCTTTGGCTTTGGCAATTTCCAACATAGTAGTCAAAGGTTTGTGCTCATGGTCTACCGCAATAGCACCATTGTAGGTTTTATGAGTGCTGGACAAGGCTGTGGCCGCTGCAGCTGAGTCTGTGACTACAGTGTCGTCATCGGGATAAGTGCTGGCATTACCAATCCATAACTCATCAAATACAGTGCGCTCTACTATTTTGGTATCCGGGTTATCCATGTAATACCGATAAGCGGCTAAATAAGCCGGCCCCATACCATCGCCAATCATATAAATAATATTTTTTGGTGCGGCGCTGACTGCAAAAGATGTGGAAGCAAGGCAAGCGATACTGATTAAACTTAATTTTTTTAACATAGAGTGCTCTGTGGATGGCTAAAAATCTGGTGCTACCAGAGTCTGTAGGGTGAGGTTATCTTACGTCAGTGACTAAAATATGACAAAACTGTAAAGAGTCTAAACGCGACCAACAGACGTAAAAGCAGGACTGAAACAGGAGAACACTAAACTTCAGATATAAGTGTTGCGGACCCGATCATGCTTGGCTTAGAGTAGTGATGGAACTAAAGCCGCTACACCTTATCTAACAGGCCGTGTAGCTAACGAGGTTAAAAAAGTCATGAGTAAGAAGTTTGTAGTTGGTGCTTTGAGTCTGATGCTCTTGGCTGGCTGTGCCAGTTATCCGGAACAAGTACGTATTGCTGATAATGTGGCCTTAACCAGTTATGAAAACGCAGTGCAACAAAATATTGATTTTGGTACTGCCCGCTGGAGCGGTGTCATTGCCGAAATCAGTAATAAAGCCAATCAAACCCGTCTGGAAGTTGTGTATTTCCCTTCAGGCTCAAATGGGCGTCCAGCAGTGTCCGATCAAACTAAAGGCCGTTTTGTGACCTACATCAAAGGCTTTTTAGATCCAATGGTGTATCAGCGTGGTAAGTCGGTTACCGTGCTTGGCGAATTGACCCGCTCTGAAGTGGGTAAAGTGGATGAATATGAGTACCGTTACCCGGTCATTAAAGACGCGACAGTGTATTTATGGCCAAAACAAGAAGAACGTATTGAAGTGATTGATACCTGGCCTATGATGCGTCCGTACCCTTACCCTTATTATTGGGGTTATGGCCCAGGTGTGCGTGTCCGTACTATTACAAAACAACAATCGACAACACAAGGCCCAGTTCATGTTGACAATAATAAACAGAATAAAGTGCAACCTTAATTTAGTATTAGTTTCAGCTGCGCTTTTTAGCGCAGCTGCTGTAGCTGAAACGCCATCAGCACCTGATTTAACTGCGTTAGCAGAACATTCATTTCGCAGCGCAGAGGATAAAGCCAGAAATAAATACCGGCATCCGGTCGAGACTCTAACGTTTTTTGGTATTAAACCAAACCTGTCGGTGCTGGAGATATGGCCTGCCCGCGGTTGGTATACCGATATTCTGGCACCTTATTTAAAAGATCAAGGCAAACTGACCATAGCAAATTTCCGTGTGGATGACGGCACTATGCAGGATGACAGGAAAATTTTCTGGAGCCGCATCAGTGAAAAGCTCAGTCAGCGCATTCTGAAACACAAAGACCACTTTGGTACTGTTCAGCAGATTGAATTTGATCCGCCGGCATATATGTATCTGGGTTTAGCTCAGCAATACGACTTAGTGCTGAGTTTCCGTAATGCTCATATCTGGAACGAACAAGGCTATCTGCTGGACGTATTTCGTGCCGTATTTGATGTACTCAAACCTGGTGGTGTTTTTGGCATAGTCGAACACAGAGCAAGCCGGGTATCTGAAATCTCCAGTTCGGCCGTCGAAGGTTATCTGGATGAGTCTTATGTGATAGCTGTGGCGGAACAAGCAGGTTTTAGATTGCAGGCGAAATCAGAAATCAATGCCAATCCAAAAGACACTAAAGATTATCCAAAAGGTGTGTACACCTTACCACCAACCTTAGCTATGGGAGCTGTCGACAGAGATAAGTATCTGGCCATAGGTGAAAGTGATCGTATGACTTTAAAATTCGTCAAGGCCGCCAGCGAATAATGCAGGCGGTCAGGTTCCCGCTGCCCGCTTTATCTTTAGCTGGCTGGCAGCAAGGTCCGGCGACACAACATGTCACTTTGTGCCTGCATGGCTGGCTGGATAATGCTGACAGTTTTTTGCCTCTCTCAGCCTGGTTGCCTGAATTGAATCTTGTTGCCATTGACTTACCAGGCCATGGTCAGTCCGATCATCGTAGCTCCGACGCTCATTATCACTTTTTAGACTGGATATACGATCTGGCGACACTGATTAAAACTGCCGGCTGGCAACAGGTTGATCTTATTGGCCATTCGATGGGTGGCATGATTGGTTCAGTGCTTGCAGCCGTAATGCCACAGATGGTACGCAAAGTAGTGCTGATCGACAGCCTGGGGCTGGTGACAGGTGAAGCCAGCAAAATCACTGAACAAGTCCGTACTGCAATTCATCACAGATGGCAAAGCCCACACAAACAAAAGCCTGTTTATCGCGATCTGCACAGTGCTGCGCTTGCCAGGCAAAGCCAGAGTGATTTTGACCTTGCAGCAGCATTGATTTTGGCGAAACGTGGCACCAGGCCTTGTCCTGAAGGACTCACCTGGTCAGCAGATATGCGCTTAAGGGAATCCTCAGTCTATAGATTGTTGCAACCACAAGCTATGCAGTTGCTGCGCGATATTCCATGTCCTGTGCTGGCTATTCTGGCCAGTGATGGTCTGGACATGATGCAACAATACCGTAAGCAGTATCAGGATTGTTATCCGAACCTTGAACTGGTTGAGCTCACTGGGGGACATCATTGTCACATGACCCAGCCGGAACAAACAGCCAACGCAATTCGCCAATTTTTATTGTCCTGACGATTTTTTATGCTCTGCAATCCTGCAGAGCACCCTTACGGGCCAGCTAAAGCTGTTAAAAATCGTTCCTGACGATTTTTTATGCTGTTATAGTCGGGGCCTGAATTGCTGAATCTGCGGACAATTGTTAAATGAAAGCAATTGTGGGATGATGCAGGATTAGAGTAAAAACTCAGTGCCATTTTGTAGCAGAAATCGCCGATGTCTGTGCAAAGCGCCATGCACTAACTATAACTACTATAACTAAAAAATAATAAATACCACGAGGAGAGGACAGTGGATCGAGTCTGGTCAAAAAATTACCCTGAAGGCGTTCCGGCTGATATCAACGCCGATCATTACGCGTCATTATTGGAAGTTTTTGATGAAAGCATCAAAGACTACGCGGACAGAACTGCCTACATCAATATGGGCAAAAGCATTAGCTACGCTGAATTGGATCAATTGAGCCTGAAGTTTGCCGCTTATTTACAGCAGCAATTAGGCTTGAAAAAAGGTGATGCGGTGGCTGTGATGATGCCGAACCTGTTGCAGTACCCTGTGTGTATTTTAGGTATTCTGCGAGCAGGTTGTGTGGTGGTGAATGTCAATCCACTCTACACCCCTCGTGAATTGCAGCACCAACTGCTGGATGCACAAGCCAAAGCTATTATCATCGTAGAAAACTTTGCTCATACCTTGTCTGAGGTTCAAGACAACGTAAAGCTGGAGCATGTGATCCTGACCCATATGGGCGATATGTTAGGTCTGGTTAAAGGCACTATCGTCAATCTGGTGGTCAAGCATGTCAAAAAGCTGATCCCTGCCCATCATCTGAAAAAATACGTCACTTACAAAGAGGTGATTGCTGCGGGTAACGCCTCTGCATATAAAAAGCCTGCTGTTGTTGGTGACGATCTGGCCTTTTTGCAGTACACAGGAGGCACCACTGGTGTGTCCAAAGGCGCTATGCTGACACACCGCAACATGGTGGCTAATCTGGAACAGGCCGATGGCTGTATAGGTCCTCTGCTGACTCACGGCAAAGAGCTCGTAGTTACAGCTCTGCCGCTTTACCATATCTTTGCATTAACGGCTAATTTCCTGGTTTTTATGAAGTATGGCGGTACTAATCTTTTAATCACTAACCCAAGGGATATGCCCAACTTTGTTAAAGAACTGGCGAAGTATCCTTTTTCCGTGATCACAGGGGTGAATACGCTGTTTAATGGCCTGCTCAACACACCTGGTTTTGCTCAGTTGGATTTCAGCAACATGAAGCTGGCTTTGGGTGGTGGTATGGCAGTGCAGCGCCCTGTGGCAGAACGCTGGCAGAAAGTCACCTCCACCCGTCTGGTCGAAGGTTATGGCTTAACTGAATGTGCACCTTTAGTCACTGTCAGTCCTTACAACCTGCCTGCTTATAATGGCAGCATAGGTTTTCCTGCACCTTCGACGGACATCAAGCTGGTTAATGATGCAGGTATTGAAGTTGCTGCGGGTGAAGCCGGGGAAATGTGGGTGAAAGGCCCGCAGGTGATGAAAGGTTATTACAACAGACCTGATGAAA
This sequence comes from uncultured Chromatiaceae bacterium, assembly GCA_946482615.1. The sequence goes on from CAMLSF010000054.1 coordinate 12,304, forward strand.
CGGCCAAGGTGCTGAATGCAGAAGGCTGGCTGGCGACAGGGGACATAGCCAGGGTGGATGACGACGGTTTCTTCTATATAGTGGATCGCAAAAAAGACATGATTTTAGTCTCAGGTTTTAATGTGTATCCGAACGAGATTGAAGAAGTCGTTGCGATGAACGACAAGGTGCTGGAAGTGGCGGCTATTGGTGTGCCAAACGAAGCGACCGGCGAAGCTGTGAAGATTTTTGTCGTGAAAAAAGATCAAAGCCTGACGGATGTTGAATTAATTCAACACTGTAAGGAACGTTTGACGGGCTATAAAGTGCCGAAGCTGGTAGAATTCCGCACTGAATTGCCAAAAACCAATGTGGGTAAAATCTTAAGGCGGGAGCTGAAAGGTTAAACCAGAAAAAACCGGCTTTGGCCGGTTTTTTTTAACTTCAATTTTGCACAGAGAATCAGACAGAGTCAATCAAGGATCACCTATGATGTATCAGCTTATAACCTCATCTTCCGCTTTAGCCGCTTATTGTACGCAAGCCGCCAGTGCTGAGGTGTTGGCTGTTGATACTGAATTTGTCCGTCAGACGACGCTGAGCCCAAAGCTTGGTCTGATCCAGCTGTTTGATGGTAAACAACTGGCGCTGGTTGACCCTTTGGTCATTGATGACTGGAGTTCGTTGCAGCAGTTATTTGCTAATCCAGCCGTTTGCAAAGTGCTGCATTCCTGCAATGAAGATTTGGAAGCTTTAGCCACAAAAGATTTGTTGCCGCTGTTACCTCTTATCGACACTCAACTGGCTGCCGAGCTGGTAGGTTGGGGCGGCAGTCAGGGCTATGCGAAGCTGGTGCAAAAGGTCTGTGGTATTGAACTGGACAAAAGTGAATCCCGCACCGATTGGATAGCGCGGCCTTTATCTGCATTGCAGCTGGATTATGCCGCTAAAGATGTAGAGCATTTACTGGATCTGTATCAGGCGCTGAAAACTGAACTGCAGGCCAAAGGCCACTACGGATTGTTGCGTGCCGAAGGTGAACATTTAGTAGCGCGTCGCTCTTTTGGCTTACCTTTGGCATATCGTCATCTGGAGCTGAAAAACAGCAATCTGCTGGCCCCCCGTGAACTGGCTATTTTGCGTGAACTGGTGATGTGGCGCCAGGAGTACGCCCAGCAGCATGATATGGCTTTGGGGTTTATCTTCAAAGATCATCATTTATTGGATATTGCCAAACGCCGTCCCGGCAGTCTGGAATCAATGTTTAACATCCCGGAATTACCTGGCCGTGAAGTACGTCGCCATGGAAAAACAGTATTAGCCCTGATTGAACAAGCCAAAGCTTTACCGCTGGAGCAATGCCCTCAACCTTTTTACCACACTGAGGTATTTCTGGGGTTTAAAGAAGAGATGCAAAAAATCACTGATGCGATTAAAGCCGCAGCTAAAGAGTCTGGCATTCCTGCAGAATTTATGGCGGTACGACGCCAGAGTACAGAGTACTTTAACTGGTGTTGGCGGGTCAGTGATGAAGACAGATCACAATTGCCTGTTCCTGAATTTTTACGGGGTTGGCGCCGTGAGATTTTAATCAGGCATTTACCTGTTCCCGCTCATGTGCAGTCACTGATCTAAAGTCTGTGTGATTCCGTAGTACGGCGTTTTTTTATTTTGGTTTAGCGCATTTTTTCGGCTAAACCCTGCTATTTTTTGCAGAAATCTGAACTGATCGCATAAAAAAACCTTTTCGTAACCCTTTTGCTACATCAACAATCAAAAGGGTAAAAAAATGATCAGATTGACAATGAAGTCGCTCGCAATGGGCGCAGCCTTTTTATTGATCGGTTGTAACGATTCCGACAATAACTTACCAGCCATACCTGAAAAACCCACCAGTGTTTCCGTTAAAGTCGTGCATGCCGTATCAGATGCTCCGGATGTATCCATCAGTCGCACTAATGGCGTGGTGATATCCAACTTAGCTTTTGGTGCTGTGGCAAATCCGCTGGTGGCCAGCCCGGGTAATTTTGCCTTGGCTGTGGACGCCAAATTGCCAGGCAATGCCTTGGCAAGGGTGATACCTGAAACGACGCTGGCGCTGGCCGAAGCCACAGATTATGTGGTATTTGCCGCTGGTAAAGCTGCAGACAGCAGCATTGAACCTATAGTAGTGTCTTTTCCTCAAACTGCGGTCAGCAGTGGCAATGTGCGTTTGCGTGTAGTGCATGCCGCAGCCTCAGCGCCGACAGTGGACGTGCATTTAACAGCTCCTGCCGCTGAATTGTCAGCTGGTACAGTAGCCGCAACTCTTGAATTTACTGACGCTACAGGCGATGTAACTGTACCTGCGGGGGATTACAGAGTACGTATCACTCCTGCTGGCAACCTGACTACTGTAGTGTACGACTCCGGTACTGTAACTTTGAGTTCGGCGTCAGACTTAACCATAGCCGCATTGGACAACCGTTTTGCCGGACCTTCGCCCGTTTCTCTGCTGGCTTTAGTGCAGGGCGGTAGTACCAGCCTGGAGTTATTAGACCAGGGATCTGTGTCTGCAGTACGGGTGGTGCATGATGTGTCTGATGCCCCTGCTGTTGATGTTCTGGTCAACGACGCAGAAGCTATTAATGCGTTGGCTTTCCCAAACTTTACAGACTACGCGGAGCTTGAGCCTGACACCTACAATGTCAAAGTGGCAGCTGATGCGGACAACTCAGTGGTCGTGATCAACGCTGATCTGGAATTAGAAGCCGGAGCTTATTACACAGTGCACGCTGTAGGTTCGTTGACTGAAGACAGCATTGAGCCTTTGGTGGTGATGGATAATCCACGCCGTATTGCAACAGCCGCACAACTTCGTGTGATCCATGGATCCAGTCTGGCTGGTCCTGTTGATGTGTATCTGACGGCCACTTCTGATATTTCAGCAGCCACAGCGGCGCTGAGTAATGTGCCTTTTAAAGCTGATTCTGGTTATGTGCAGGTGCCAGCGGGCGATTATTTTGTCACTGTGACACCAACAGGCAGCAAAACAGCGGCCATAGGCCCCGTGGCAGTGACTTTAGATGCAAACAATATCTATACAGCAGTAGCGCGGGATGGCGAGGGATTAACTGCGGATCTGGGGTTGATCCTGTTGGATGACTTTAACAACGTGCCGTAGCAAAAATGAGGCAGAGTCAAAGACTCTGCCTCATTTTTTTTATTACTTCTTATCGTCTGGGAAAGTGACGTTCAACTCTAGTACAGAAAGTTGATCCGAGCTTTTCTCCAGTGAGACTGACACCTGATCGTCCGCTATATCGACGTATTTGCGGATCACCGCCAGAATATCGCGTTCCAGCTGCGGCAAATAATCCGGGCTGTTGCGGCGATTACGTTCATGAGCAACGATAATTTGTAACCGCTCCTTGGCAGTTGAAGCGGTATTTTTTTTCGTTGAACGGAAATAATCCAATAACGACATGCGCTTAGCCTCCAAAAATACGTTTCAGCAAGCCTTTTTTCTCCACATTCAGGAAACGGAAAGGCACGTCTTCGCCAAGCAGGCGGGCGACAGTATCTAAATAGGCCTGACCAGCATCGCTTTCTTCATCCAGAATAACCGGAGTACCGGAGTTTGATGCATTTAATACGGCCTGAGATTCAGGGATCACACCCAGCAGTTTAATCGCCAGAATTTCGCCTACATCTTCCACGCTGAGCATTTCACCCTTGATCACACGCTCCGGGTTGTAACGGGTTAGCAGCAAGTGTTCTTTGATACCAGGTAAACCTTGTTCAGCACGGCGTGATTTGCTGCTGAGCATACCTAAAATACGGTCTGAGTCGCGGACTGATGAGACTTCAGGGTTAGTGACAACCACGGCTTCATCGGCAAAATACAGGGCCATCATAGCGCCTGATTCAATACCTGCAGGTGAGTCACAGATGATGTAATCAAATTCTTCGGCCAGCTCGTTCAGAATGCGTTCAACGCCTTCTTTACTCAAAGCATCTTTATCACGGGTTTGTGAGGCAGGCAGAATAAACAGGGTGTCGATACGTTTATCTTTGATCAATGCCTGTTTTAAATTGGCTTCGCCGTTAATCACGTTGACGAAGTCGTAAACCACGCGGCGCTCACAGCCCATGATTAAATCCAGGTTTCTTAAACCTATATCGAAATCGATGATCACGGTTTTAAAACCGCGCATAGCTATGCCTGTACCAATAGCCGCGCTTGACGTAGTTTTGCCTACGCCACCTTTACCTGATGTAACAACAATGATTTTTGCCATCGCAAAATATCCTTAAAGCAAATCTGCTAAAACCAACTTATCGTCCTGCAACCCAATGCAAGCCGACTTACCCCAATATGCGCCTTGCAGACTGTCACTGAGCCAGTAACTTCCGGCTATGGAGATCAGTTCAGCTTCCAGCTTGTGACAAAACACGCGTTTTTGATTATCTCCGGCAGCGCCTGCTATGGCTTTACCACGCAAGGTACCGTAAATATGTATATTTCCATCGGCTATGACTTCAGCGCCGGCACCTACAGTACCACGGATCACTAAATCTGCACCTTTGGCATAAATTTGTTGGCCAGAGCGAATATTTTGCTCCACCACTTTGGTTTCCATTACAGGAGCTGCTACTGCAGTTTCTGCTTTGGTCTCTTTTTCTTTGTTTTCTTTAGCCGGTGTTTTGCTTTTACTCAGTTGTAATGAAGCCAAACCTGCGGCCTGAGCCACTTTTTTTAGTTCAGCTGATGCACCACATACACCCACTAACACCAGCTCAAGCTCTTTAAATACTTGAGCAATAGCTTCAAAATCAGGAGCTTGAGTAACAGACTCGACATTAATCACCACTGGTGCGCGGTAAAAAAAGGCAGGAGCTTGCGCCAGTTTTTGTTGCAGTTGAGTTTTTACGGCAGCTGCAGACAGATCCTGACAATACAATACAGACAGCGGAAACAAACTGCCTTTTAATTCAAAGGAATGATCAGACATAGCTCAAAATGCGCACTTTATTATTTGTTTAATGACGGCAAAAATTCGTGTCAGCCTTTATTTGCTTGGTACGCAAGGCTGGTGCTTCATGTTATAGTTTGCGCCCCTGTTAGGCAAGTTAGTCAGAGTAGTTTTTGTCCTATGTTATGTGTTGTTTATAAAAGTCCGAAGCTGGACCAAACCTATTTGTATGTATTGCACCGCGATGACTTTAGTGCTGTACCTGAAGCCTTACTAAAAACCTTTGGTCAACCACAACTGGTGACGCTGATTAATCTGGCAACCAAAAGCAAATTAGCCCATGCAGATATCAATAAGGTCAGGCAGCAACTGACAGAGCAGGGCTTTTATTTACAATTGCCACCGCCGCCTGAAGATTTACTCAAGGCCCATAAAGAGAGTCTGCAACACAAGGAGTAACAGATGAAGTTGACTCAAATTTCAGTGATTGTGATCAGTGGTTTATTGTTGTCCTGTACCAGCACTGTAGCGAGCAAAGTTCAAACCCAAACCGAAGCGGTAAAAACTGCGCCTGCAGCCAAAACACAGGCAGGGCAACAAGTCACTGCAGTTGCAACCACTGCGCCGGCACCAGCAGATAAGGGCAGTTTTGAACAATACGCGGCGTCGTTAAAACAGGAAGCCATACAAAAGGGCTATTCCAAAACGCTGATCAATGAAGTTTTTGCCAGCTTAAGGCATTACCAGTCTGCTGTGGTGTCTGACAAAAAACAGCCTGAATTTACTGAAACTTTAGATACCTATTTACCAAAACGTATTAGTAAACAACGCATAACTTTAGCCCGTAAATACTACAAAGAACATCAGCAAGAGCTGGAAGCTATAGGCCAGAAATACGGCGTACAACCACGTTTTATTGTCGCCTTGTGGGGGCTGGAAAGCAGCTTCGGCAAAATTATGGGCAACTACTCAGTGCCTTCGGCTTTAGCCACTATGGCTTATGACGGCCGCCGTGAAGCTTTCTTCAAAACCGAGTTTTTTCTGGCTTTGGATATTTTGCAGCAAGGCCATGTCAAACTGGCCGATATGAAAGGTTCATGGGCCGGTGCTATGGGCCAGAGCCAGTTTATGCCCAGCGCTTTTATGTCCTACGCTCAGGATGGAGATGGTGATGGTCATATCAATATCTGGCAAAGCCGCTCTGACGCTTTTGCCTCTATTGCCAATTATTTAAAAACCCGGGGTTGGGACAATAGTCAAACCTGGGGCAGAGAAGTCAAAGTGCCAAAAAACTTTGATTTTTCTTACGTGATCCCAAAAGGCAGTAAAGACAGAAGCCAATGGTTAGAGTGGTGGGCGAAATCAGAACGTTCTTTAGCGGCATGGCAGGACTTAGGGGTTCGCACCACTGAAGGCAAAGCCTTACCAAAGCGTGATATCAAAGCTGCGCTGGTGATGCCGGATGACGAACATGGCCGTGTTTACCTGGCGTACAGCAACTATCAGACGCTGATGCACTGGAACCGCTCTTATTATTTTGTCACCAGCGTAGGTTATCTGGCGGATTTAATAGTGGCTGAGGATAAAACATGAGTTATCAGCATAAAGATATTCAAGGTCAGGCAATCAACCTGCCTGTAGGCAAAGTGCTGTGTATTGGTCAGAATTATCAGGACCACATCGCTGAGATGAACAGTAAAACAGCACCGGAAGCCTTGTTTTTTATCAAACCCAGTACAGCTCTGGTCGATATCAATCAGCCTTTTGTTATCCCGGATCAGTTGGGTGCTGTACATAATGAAACTGAACTGGCTGTGCTGATTAAAGCGCCTTTAACCAAAGTGACACCAAGCCAGGTGCAGGAGGCTGTTTGGGGTTATGGTCTGGCATTGGATTTAACCCTGAGGGATCAGCAAAAGAAGTTAAAAGAATTGGGGCGGCCCTGGGAAATTGCCAAAGGTTTTGATGGCGCTTGCCCTGTCTCTGGTTTTATTCCTGCCGATGAGCTGGGAGATGTGCAGCAGCTGCAGTTTAGCCTGAAAGTGAACGCTGAATATCGTCAGCAGGGTGATACCCGTATGATGATCCGTTCAGTCAGCCAAATCATCAGTGAACTGTCGCAGTTTTTTACCCTGCTCCCTGGCGATTTGGTGCTGACCGGCACGCCGGCCGGTGTAGGACCGCTTTATAGTGGCGATCAGCTAGAATTAGCGCTGGCTACTAAGTTACAGATAAAGACGTCAGTGCGCTGACAGAGAGGTAAAAGTGTTAACAGCAAAATTCTGGGAAACAAAAAGCCTGGAACAAATGACAACAGAAGAGTGGGAAGCCGTTTGTGACGGTTGCGCTAAATGTTGTCTGAATAAATTTATTGATGATGAAGACGAAGACGCTGAAGGCCCAACGGATTACATCAAACCAGATGAGCAAATTCACTTTACCAATATCGCCTGTCGTTATCTGGACAGTCACAAATGTGCCTGCACTGTGTATGAAAAGCGTACAGAACTGGTACCGGATTGTGTCAAGCTGACGCAGGATAATTTAAAAGACATCTTTTTTATGCCCAACAGCTGCAGCTACCGCCGTTTGCATGAAGGTCGTGGTTTACCGTCCTGGCATCCGCTGTTGAATAACGGCAAAAAAAGTCTGATGCATAAAAAACAAATGTCAGTGCGCAACAAAACCATCTCCGAAGACATGGTCGATATGGAAAAGTTTGAAGATTATATTGTGACTTGGGCTATTAACGATCTGGACTAGAAATTTCAGTATATACCCGCGTACCTGGAGCTGCAGCTTTGTTGACTGCGTGTGCTCGCCCCGGTCACATAGGACAACTATGCTCCCGGGGTCTCGAACACTTGTCGCCGCGCTGCAACTGCAATTACTTTGGGTATAGGTTCAGTTGGGCAAGCAAAAATAGTTTTTTTTGATTGAGGGTGGTGGTTGTGCAAGAAGCCATGCAGATTTTGCATCAGTTAAAACAGTTAATGGCCAGTTTTAGTCCGGCTATAGTGCAGATGGTGATCAGTGCCATCATCATTTTGATTTATATCGTTTTAAGTCGCCGCATTGCGCCCTTTGTCTACCGCACTATAGCGGCCAGCGTATTAAAAGATGAAATGAACCGCCGCGCTTTGGTGGTGTTTCATATCCTGCTGTTTTTATTGCTGGTTGTAGTTCTGAGTGTGGTCTGGGGCATAGACATCAAAGGCTTGCTGGTTCTGGCCTCCTCCATGATTGCAGTTATAGGGGTGGCGTTATTTGCGGCCTGGTCGCTGTTAAGTAACATCACGGCCTTTTTTATTATGTTAGGCCAGCGCAATTTTGCTCCTGGTGCTGAAGTGAAAATTATCGACGGTGCTAACCATATCGAAGGCAAGGTGGTCGAAATTAACTTATTCAGCACTGTGCTGCTGACCAAAAACAATGATCAGGTGGTGTATCCGAATAACCTGATCGTGTCCCGTCCTGTGGTCGTGCAGCATCATATAAAAGTGGACAAAAGCAAAACCCAACACAGATGGCGGCGTAAACACCCTGATCACCGTTAGTCTGTCTTAGGGTCAGAGCTTTGGCTCTGACCCTATTATTTCTACACTGTTCGTTACTTGCCCGAAGCATTCAGCTCTATTTGGGAGTCAAACAAAAACAAGATTTTGATTGTTCTCCTACTTGTGGGTCAGAGCCAATGGCTCTGACCCTAAGGCAAACGCAGGGCTTCGCGGAATTTATCCACCCACATGGCTGTTGCACCACAGACCGCCACCGGCATAATCAGCAAATTAATCAACGGCACCAAACTCAGCAGATAAACACTGATGCCAAAAGCATAACTGTGTTTCCACTGCAGTTTTAGAGCCCTGCGCATTGTATCAAAAGGTACTTTGTGGTTATCAAACGGATAGTCACAGTACTGAATCGCCAGCATCCAACTGCAGAATAAAAACCATAATAACTGGCCTATACCCGGCAATATAAAAAACAACAATAAAAAGCCAATGGCGCGTGGTAAACAATAAACAAACTTTTGCCATTCACGCCCCAGCATCCGTGGTACATCTTTTAAAAAGGCTGCTATGCCTTGATCCGGCAATGGCTGACCTGTTAAATGCAGCTCGGTTTTTTCGGCCAGCAAGGCATTAAAAGGCGCGGCGATAAAATTGGCGACCATAGTGAAGGTTAAAGCTAAACCCATCACAATAGAAAACAGTGCCAGAGGCCAGACTAAAAAGCCGATAAAACTCAGCCAGTCCGGTAAAGTGGCCACCACCTGATCGACCCAGCCACCTAACTGACTGAATAAATAACCAAAAGCCAAAGCAAACAACACCAGATTAATACTCAGCGGCACCAGCACGTAGCGTTTTAAGCCTTTAACCCGGATCAGGTTCAAACCTTTCATTAAATAATGCATAACTTTTATACCTTAACAGGGATATAAGCCGAGCATATAAGCCATCTGATTGAGCCGCAACATAAAATCCGTAAGCAACTTTTTCAGGGCCTGAATACAAAGCGGCAGTGACAGCGGCCCTGCTGTTCTGTTACATTCACTTTTGTTAACAAAAC
>CAMLSF010000055.1 GCA_946482615.1 uncultured Chromatiaceae bacterium
ACCCGTGTTGCCAGCTTTAACCCCTGGGCCACCTATTACTGGGCTGTGTCAGGTAAAACTGTAGGCGGCACCCGTTTGTACGGTAAAGAAAATACGCTGGACAGACTAACAGCCTTACAAGTCTTTACCTCTGGCAGTACCTATTTTTCCGGGGAAGAGCTGGTGAAAGGCCAAATTCAGCCCGGTATGTATGCGGACTTTGTGCTGCTGAATCAGGATATTTTAAAGGTATCTGAAGAGAAGTTATTGCAGACCGAAGCAGAGCTGACCGTAGTTGGTGGCGAAGTGCAATACGCCAGCCAAAGGGCTTATCCGGCTTTGTATAAAAAGCCGGAGGCTGCGACTCCAGCCTGGTCGCCAGTCAATCAATAAAATCTAAAGCAGACAAACAACCACCTCAAAGCAGGTGGTTGTTTGTTTTTACATATCTTCTGACGTTGGTAAATCCATACTCTGATAACGCAATTCACCTAAAAAAGTGCGGGCGGCAGGTCCTAGTTTGTCTGCGTCTAAAAACAGTAAGTGCAGATTTACGTTACGGGTGCGGCCATTACAGAGTGGTAAAGGTTTCAGCAAACCTTTGTCCAAATCGTCCACTATTGAAGTTAAAGGTAACCAGGCAAACCCCAGCCCTTTTTTAATCATATCTATTGAGGTGCGCATATGGCTGACAGTCCAGCGTTGGTTGGCCCCCAGCCAGCCTTCGTCATTGCGCCGCGAAATTGCCGAATCCCTTACTACTATTTGCCGGTGAGATTTTAAATCTTCAATAGTCAGATCCCGCTCTATTGCAAACAGCGGATGAGTAGGGCAGGCGACCGCCATAAATTCTATCTGGCATAACTCTTCACTGAAAATATCTTTAATGGTCAAAGGGGAGACGGCAATATCGACCTGAAAAGTTTCCAGCAGCTCTTTGGCGCCGGATAGAATGGATTCACTGAGTTCAATCCGCAGCATAGGGTAGGCTGCTGAGGTGTTTTCCAGTGCTTTGTACAATAAATGCTGCGGAAATATTTCATCCACAGCAATACGTAGTTTAGTTTCTATGCCTTCGGCCAGTGTGAGGCCTATATCTTCAACCCGCGAAGCTTCATCCAGCAGATAATTAACCCGGCGTAAAATCATTTCACCTTCAGCTGTCAGCAGAGTTTTTCTGCCTTCTACCCTGAATAAAGCCACACCTAAGCTGGCTTCAATTTTTTGCACTGCCGTATGAATACTGGACTGACTTTTATGGATCACCGCAGCTGCCTGATTAAAGCCGCCATGATCAGCCACTACTTTAAACATTCGCCACTGTTCCAGTGTCACTTTGAGCATGTTGTGCTTTATCCCGTTGTTACAGAAGAAAATTAGATCTCTGGTTAAAAATCAAAGAGCGATAAGTACTTAAGTATTTTACAGTTCAGCCGACATTTGTCACTCCGGGAATTACTTGATGAAAAAGTCGTCAGGCAGAACCTTGGGGTGTTTTATCGTCGCTGTTGCACTATTGCTGCTAGAGTTAATGCTGAATCAGCAATCCTTTTTATATTTTGATGGTAGTCATTTATGTTCAGGTTGTTAGTGTGTTTTATTTTCTGCTGGTTTGTTGCTGAAAATGCAGTAGCTAAGGAGGAGTTACGATTTTTAATGCCCGACTATCCGCCTTATACCTATCAGGAGTATGGGCGCAATAAGGGGATAGGCTACGAGGCTGTTGTCACTATTATGGCGGATCTGCAACAGCCGTTTTCTGTGCAGTTGGTTCCTCATTTTGGTCGTGCTCTGGTGGAGCTGCAGCATGACACTGTGGATGGTATGTTTCTGGCGACAGAAAGCGCTGAACGTAATAAAAGTGCTGAGTTTTCTGAGCCTGTACTGATGATCCAGTGGACCTGGGTTTGGTTAAAACAGCGTACAGATTTAAAGCCGGGTTCAAAGAGCTTTAAGCAGAAAGCTCAGGTGTCGGCTCAAACCAACAGCAATGCGTATCAATGGTTGAAAGACCAGAATTATCAGGTGACGGCAGGGACTACAGATATACGTGGGTTGTTGAATTTGCTGAAGTTTAAGCGGGTTGAGGCTATCTTGTTGCCAGAGCTGACGGTAAAAACTCTATTGGCTGAACAAGATATGGATGTGGCTTTATTTAGTTTTCAGCAAGAAGTGAATTTACCTTTTGCGATTTATATCAGTAAGGCCTACATAGCCCGCCATCCGGATATTATGTCAAAACTCAATCAGGCCATTTTACGTTACCATCAAAGGCAGAATCTTCCTGCGAAGAACTAAAGTGTTTTCACGCTGTTCTTTCGTTGCCACTGAAACTATTTGCGGATCCGTTAATCTGAGTTGTCTGTCTTGGCGTTGGCTGCGTAATTCCAGCGGATTCAGCAGGCAGTCAGGAGGAGCAGACAATATGAATAGTTGCAAAACGGTGTTGTTCTCCTACAATGGCGCGGCAACTGGAGGGTGGTGATGAAATTTTCGGCAGTATTATTCCTGGCTTTAAGTGTTAGTCCTGTCTGGGCAACCGAATGGTGGCAAACCAAACAGGATCCCAATAACACCCAGGTGATAGCACTGGGCAAAAAGCCTGTGCTTTCTGTAGCCTCTTGCCCGAAAGATACAGCGCTGCGTTATTACCTGAAAGACGAAAAAATGACCGCTTTGCAAAATACCTGGTATCAACAGGCCAGCGAAGAACCTCATACGGCGTTATATCGCTGGGTGTATGGTCCAGCCTGGTCTGAAAAGTTAGAAAACGCTATATGGCCTGGTGATGAAGCATTGGTTAAAGCTGCAGCTTTGGGGGAAGTACAACAACTGACGATGGAATTCCCCCAGTCCGAACAGGACAATTTAGCTTTTGACGATGTGCTGGTTTTTACTCTGCAATTTGCTGGTTTTACTGCCGATCATAAGCCGGATTTGCGTATTGAACTCAACAGAGATTTGAGCCGGGTCGCTGGCGTGGGTGATTTGGATTTAGCGCTGAATCACCGACTGGCCAACAATATTTGTGTAGTGCACAGCCTGAATGAACTGGCCAAAGACAAAGAAGTGGAGCTGAAAATTAAAGGCAAAACTGTGTCGGATCTGAAAATGAGTTCTGAAGCTGTTGCCAGTCAGTTGTGTCTGGTCGAAATCCATCAGCAGCAAGAAGTAAAAGGTTCACTGACCCTGCCAGTAACCCAGTGTTAAGGCGTTAAGCTGTTACTTCCAGTACTGTTCCACTGTGATCTGGCCGGGATCGCGGCGCAGATTTTTTTTCAGCCCAAGGTTTTCTAATACAGCTTTGGTTTCAGTGATCATTTGTGGATTGCCGCACAGCAGCACCTGAGAATGACTATCCAGCTTTTGCCCACAAACCTGTTGCAGTGCGCCGCTGCTGATTAATTCCGGAATACGGTGTTGCAAAGCGCCAGGGTAAGTTTCTCTTGTGACTACAGGCTGATAATGCAGCTGGGTACCATAACTTTGTTGAAAACTGCGGATCAGCGGCTGATACACCAGTTCGGCGGCGTAGCGCACACTGTGCAGCAGAATGATGGAGGAAAATCTCTGCCATGGTGTTTTTGTGCCGAGCATGGATAAATAAGGGCCAATACCTGTCCCTGTTGCAATCAGCCACAGATTTTTACCATCCGGCACTTCATCCAACACAAAAAATCCGCTGGCAGGCTGGCTGACCTGCACCATATCACCGGGTTTTAATTGCTGCAGCAAAGGGGAGAGCACACCGTCAGCGACAGTGCTGATTAAAAACTCCTGCTCTGTATCGCCCGGACTATTGAGCAGCGAATAAGCGCGCTGCACTTTGCCTTCTGCTGTATCCAAAGCTAATCGGACAAACTGACCGGCGATAAAATCAAAAGGCTCTGTCTGCACTCTTAAGCTGAATAAAGAGTCAGTCCATTCTGTATTTGTGGTTACTGTACCGCTAAGCCACTGTGCCATCTGCTGTTTCCTGTCGGTTAGACTTTGGCTTAAGACTAACAAAACCACACCGATATACAAGAGTAGGTTTTTTGCGCGAAGGCCATAAAAAAAGCCCGGAAATCCGGGCTTAGTCTGCTTACTTTGAACTGGTTTTGTATTGATTAAACCAGGCCAGAATGTATTCAATTTTGGTGATCATCCGGCTGGGTTTATTGGCGATGCCGTGAGGTGAGCCCGGAATACGCACCATCACAGTGTCGACTTTGCGGATTTTCAGCGCCTGATAAAACTGCTCGGATTCACTGATAGGAGTACGTCTGTCGGCTTCGCCTGTCATCAGCATAGTTGGTGTTGTTACATTACCCACCAGCGATAAAGGCGAGCGTTTCCAGTAATGTTCGACGTTTTCCCAGGGCACGCCTGGGAACTGATGGAAGGTCTGATACAAATAGCTGTCGCCTGTCAGCACTTTACTCAGCCAGTTGATAATAGGTTTAACTACTGCTGCAGCTTTGTATCTTTGGGTTAAACCCACCGCATAAGCAGTGGCTATACCACCGGCAGAACCACCAGCGATAAAGAGGTTATCTTTATCAATAAAACCCAGCTCTATCATCGCATTAACGCCTGCATCATGGTCGGCGTAATCCTCAGGTGAGCTGTATTTTCCGTGCAATAACATGGCAAAACGTTCACCGTACGATGAGCTGCCTCTGTGGTTGTCGTAAAACACCACATAACCTTCTTTGGCAAAACGCTGCATCTCAGCGCTGAAATGCGGGCCATAAGCTAAATGAGGGCCACCGTGAATTTCCAGCATCATGGGGTATTTTTTGGTCGGGTCGAAATCTGGTGGTGTGATATACCAGCCCTGGATCGGTTCACCGTCAAAAGAGGATTTATAATTAATTTCATGCACTTGCCCCAGTTTTTTATGGCCAAGTACATCTTCGTTTAAGGCGGTTAAAGTGCGGGTTTTGCCATTTGTTATCACGGCGACATCAGCAGGGCGCTGGGCATTACCCTGAGTAAAGGCGATAACTTCATTGGCCACGCTGTATTCGCCGCTTAAATAAGGCTGAGGTAAACCTACACCAGACAGCTGATCCGTTAATTGCTCCAGCTTGCCGGATAAGGACACTGAAGCAAGAGTACGTTTACCTTTATCGTCAAACTGGATCACCAGGCTGCTGTTGTCCAGCCATTGTGGGTTTTCGACGTCTCTGTCGAGCGCTTTGGTCAGATCTTTAATTTCGCCTGAGCGCCAGTCCATCAGTTTTAATTTGCCGTTGGTGTAAGGCACTTTTTCATTGTTGCCCCAGACAAAAGCCAGGTACTTGCCGTCGGGCGAAAATACAGGGGCTGTTTCCTGACCAGCCATGTTAGTCAATTGTTTTAACTGACTGTTAGCCAGTGTGAACTGATACAGGTCACTGTCTCGTGGCTGGTATTCCCAGTCTTTGCTGGTATTGGCCGAAAAAATCAGTGCTTTGCCGTCCGGTGTCCAGCTTAAGTCTGAACCGTAGTTAAAATCACCGTCCGTCAGCTTACGTTCTTTGCCCCCTGTAGCCGGTAATACAAACACATGGCGAAACTCTGACTTTAAAAAGCCCTGACCATCGGCCTGATACTGAGCCCGTTCTATCAAGACTGCAGGTTCAGACCATTTAGCGCCTTCTGGTTTTTTTGGCAGTTTAGTGGCTTTAGCCAGTTTAGTTGGCTGGGCTGGCACATTCATGGTAAAAGCCAGCTGTTCACCGTCTGGAGACCAGATCAGGTTACCAGGGCTTTTGGACAGCTGGCTGACTAAAGCGGTTTTGTTTTCTTTGACATAATGCACATGGATTTGGCGCGAACCTGAGCGGTCAGAAATAAAAGCAATACGGCTGCCATCGTCAGACCAGCGTGGACTACCGTAATTAAACTGATCAACAAATAAAGGGCTTTGCTGACCGGTTTTGACGTCCAGCAACCACAAACTGCTGCGGGTGCCGTCTGTCATAATGTCGTTGCTGTTACGCACGTAAACCACTTGCTTGCCGTCTGGTGACACTTGTGGATCGTTGGCATATTCCAGCGCAAAAATATCTTCGGATTCAAAATACTGGCCAGCTGATGTGGACGCAAAAACTGGTGTTGTACAAAGTAAAGTGGCGCTTGCGACACAGGAATAAATAAAAGGCCTGAAGGCCTGGGGCTTTTGCATGATGAAACCTCTTCTGATTAGACAGCGACTAACCTAACCTGCATTGCTCTGCTGCACAATTTGCCAGCGACCAAAACCTGAATTTAAGCGTTCAGCTTGAGTCCTTGTCCTGCGCTATACCAGAATCCACGGCCTTTGCGGCTGGATTTTACAACCTGTTTTGTTTACACTGCCGCTACCCATCCTTATGTTTGTAGTGCCTTATGTCGTTAAAAAACTTGAGTGTTTTTGCTTTCCTTTTTGTGGGTTTAACCGCCTGTACTCAACCGGATCCGATCCAACGTATTTCAGGTCCAGCTCAGGGCTCCACCTTTACTGTCAGCTTCTGGAGTGAACAAGAACTGGACAAAAGCAGTCTAGAAACTCAGTTAAAAGACGAACTGGATCGTATAGATCTGTTGATGTCGAACTACAGACCTGACTCCGTGATTGAAGCATTTAACGCTCAGCAAAGTCAGGACCCAATCGAAGTAGGGGCTGAGCTGGTACAACTGGTGGACATTGCCAGACAAGTGTCCGCCCACAGCGAGGGCTGTTACGACTTAACAGTCAAACCTTATTTTGAACTCTGGGGTTTTCGTGGGGATAAGTTAACCAAACCCAGTACAGAACAAATTCAGGCGTTAAAACAAACTATTGGTTTAGATAAAGTCAGCAGCAAAGAGAGCAGTTTAACCAAGCTGAATCCGGCTTTAAGAGTGGATGTGTCCTCTATTGCTCAGGGCTACACTGTTGGTCAATTGGCAAAAATTCTTGATAAGGCCGGTATTCAGAATTATCTGGTGGAAGTAGGGGGTGAACTGGTCAGCAAAGGTAAAAAACCAGAGGCCAAGGCCTGGCGTGTTGCTATTGAAAAACCTTTACCTGATTCGCAGAAATTACAAAAAATCATTAGTGTGCAACAGAACGAACCACTGTCAATCATGACCTCAGGCACATACCGGCATTTTTACGATCAGGACGGTGTGCGTTACAGCCATGTGTTGGATGCCCGCACAGGGGCACCTGTTAGCCATAACACAGTATCGACCACTATCTTAATTCCGGATCCAACCTGGGGTGATGCCTGGTCTACAGCTTTTTTATGCATGGGCAGTGAGCAGGGGCTAAAAGTGGCGGATAAGCTGAAATTACCCGTCTTATTTATCGATCAGCAGGGCGCTGATTTTATTGAAAAACCAAGCCAGGCTTTAACAGAGGCCCTTGCTTCAGGTACTGCGTTCAGCTTTCAGGAGTAAGATGCAATGGCACAAGGATGGGATAAACAGAGATTGCTGTTGTGGTTCAGACAAAGTTCGGAGTTTTTAACTTTGTATCTGAAACGTTGTCAGCATGATCAGATTAATGTGATAGGCGGATACCTTGCTTATATCTCGTTATTGTCTCTGGTGCCATTTATCGCAGTGATGTTTTCAGTGATGGGCGCTTTTCCTATGTTCAGTGAATGGCGTGAGCAATTAGAGGCCTTTTTGTATGCCAATGTTGTGCCGTCCAGAGGTGATGAACTAAGGCTCTATATTGCGGGTTTTGTTGAAAACATTGGAAAAATGACTGCTGTAGGTATAGGTGCCTTGGTCGTGGTGGCACTGATGTTGATCCATAACATCGACAAAACTATTAACAGAATATTCCGCATCAAAAAACGCCCCAGACTGATCATTTCGTTCTCTATTTACTGGATGGTCCTGACTTTTGGTCCCATTTTGCTGGGGGCTTCTATTGCTGTATCTTCTTATATTGTATCTTTGTCCGGCTTAGCCGAGGGTTATACCCCGGGGTTAAGCTCTGTTTTGCTTGCTTTGACTCCTTATCTGTTTTCTATTCTGGCGTTTTTTTTGCTGTATCTGGTGGTGCCTAATGGCAAAGTTCAGTATCACCATGCGTTGATTGGTGCTGCTGTGGCCAGTGTATTGTTTGAATTTCTCAAAGAAGGTTTTACCCTCTATATCACTCAGTTTCCGTCCTATCAGGCCATTTACGGGGCTTTGGCCTTAGTGCCCATTTTGTTTTTGTGGATTTATCTGGTATGGCTGGTTGTGTTGTTAGGGGCTGAGTTAACAGCCTTGTTGCAGGAGATTTCACTTTTAGCTGCAACAGAAGAAACAGTGACGGAGCAGGATACTATCGCATGAGTACAGTCGCAGCTCTTGATGCTTTTGCCACAGAATGGCTCGCCACGCCTGACGGCCAGCAGATCTATCTGGAGCAAAGTGGTAACCCTAATGGCATTCCGGTGATTTATTGCCATGGTGGGCCTGGTGGCGGCAGTTCGCCTTTTCATCGTCAGCTGTTTGATGCGGCTTTATACCACATCATTATTTTCGACCAACGTGGCTGTGGCTTATCTGTGCCTGCTTTGCAGCTGGAAACTAACAGTACCCAACACCTGATCGCAGATATGGAATTGATCCGTCAACACCTTCAAATTCAAAGCTGGGTAGTTGCCGGTGGTTCCTGGGGCAGTACTCTTGCTTTGGCTTATGGTCAGAGTTATCCAGAGCATTGCCTTGGTTTTATTTTGCGTGGAATTTTCCTGGGCCGTGAGCAGGACATCGATTGGCTCTATCGTGCAGGTATTGGTGCCAGTCAGGTTTTTCCTGATTATTATCAGGATTTTATCAAACCAATAGCTCATCTTCCGCACTTAGATGTGCTGCAGGCCTACCAGTTGCAATTGCATCACAAAGATGACGCTATTCGTTTAGCTGCTGCGTTGGCCTGGAGTATTTGGGAATCCCGCATCGCGACTTTGTTGCCCAATGAATTTGCCAGGGGTGGGGAGATGGATGCACAGTCCGCTTTAGCTCTGGCCTTGATTGAACATCATTATTTTATGCATCAATGTTTTTTTGAACCGAACCAACTGCTAAACAACATGCATAAAATCAGGCATTTACCCTGTCAGATAGTGCATGGTCGTTACGACATGATTTGCAAAGCCGAAAATGCTTTTAGTCTGGCGTCGCTTTGGCCTGATGCCCGGCTTAACTGGGTGGTGGATGCCGGACATTCGGCCTCTGAGGCTGGCATAACAAAAGCTTT
Source organism: uncultured Chromatiaceae bacterium (assembly GCA_946482615.1). The sequence continues at coordinate 9,176 of CAMLSF010000055.1, forward strand.
GTATCAGGCCAGCTTGACTATGGCTGACAGGTTACAGGGTCAAAAGAGAACTGCAGTATGAAGGCTTTAATACAACGAGTCAGCTCTGCCAGTGTGACTGTCGATCAGCAGGTGGTCGGTGCCATTAATCACGGGTTGCTGGTGTTACTTGGTGTCGAGAAAGATGACACAGAGCTGCAGCTCAAAAAGCTGGCAGATAAGGTGCTGAAATATAGGGTATTTTCGGATGAAAACGGCAAAATGAATTTGAATGTGCAGCAAGCTGGTGGTGCTTTGCTGGTGGTTTCACAATTTACTTTAGCTGCTGACACCAATTCCGGCTTAAGGCCAAGCTTCTCTACTGCCGCTCATCCTGATACTGCATTCAAGCTGTATCAGGATTTTGTTACTTACTGCAGAAGTCTTGGTATTGAGGTGGCTACAGGTCAGTTTGGTGCCGATATGCAGGTCGCTTTGGTCAATAACGGTCCAGTCACTTTTCTGTTAGAGGCTTAATCTCGTACAGCAGGTTTAAATAGCCTTTGATCGGATGGCACTGATAAGGGCGTTCAGCCAGTAAAGCTTCAAGTTGTTGCTGATAGTCGGGTTGTGACAAATTGATCCAGATGGTGCCTTTTTGCTGCAATGTGTTTTGCATCGCCTGCTGCCAGCCTTCAAAAAGCGGATAAATATCCCAGAGCACAAAAGGCCATTGCTGCTGATTGTGCTGCAAAAACGTCTGAGCTGGTAACTGCAGCAACTCTTCTTTACCTTTGAGACAAAAAAAACGCTGATAAGCTTCTATAACGTGCGGACTTAGCTCTACTGTCTGCAAATGGGTGTTAGGCAAGACTGTGGTGATAAAACGGTTTATATCACCACCACCCAAACCCAGCTGCAGCACAGCTTCAGGTTTAAGCTGCTGTAATGAATGCAGAATAGGCACCAAATGCGCGGAAAGTGTTGCAGCAGGTGCAAGCTGATTCATTTTGCTTTGCATAATGCCGTCCAGATAAAGGCACAAAAACGGACCTTCTTCTGTCAGCTCTAACCGGGGCGGGCCGGGCTTAAACCAGACTAACTGTTGTATTACGTCAGCTTTTTGTTCCACAATACCCTCAAATCAACAGACTACAGGACCCGCATGTGAACTGGCAGCTTAGCGCCCCACAGACCGAAGCTCAATGGTTAGCTTATTATCAATTACGCTGGCAGGTGCTGCGGGCGCCCTGGGATCAACCCAAAGGTTCTGAACAGGATGAGCTTGAAGCTGAATCCTTTCATCGTATGGTCTGTACTGAGGCTGGTGAGGTTGTGGCTGTTGGGCGTCTGCATAAGGTTGATGAAAACACGGCTCAGGTGCGCTACATGGCGGTATCGGATCAATGGCAGGGCCATGGTTTAGGTGCCATGGTACTGCAACAACTGGAGCAGGTAGCGCTGGAGCTGGGCATGCAACGTATTATCTTAAATGCCCGTGATACAGCTTCTGGTTTTTACCAGAAGGCAGGTTATAGCTATCTCGAGCCAGCCAATGCATTATTTGGTATTGCTCATCATCGTTATGTTAAAACCCTGGCCTTTTTGGCATCTGCTCATTTACTACAACGCTGGTTGCCGGAACTTCAGCAGACTTTCTGGCAGACCATTCCATTGTCCTCTTATATGCAATTAAAAGTGCAGTCAGTGGACAGGCAGCAACTGGTATGTGCTGCGCCTTTGGCTCCTAATATCAATCTGCATCAGACCATGTTTGCTGGCAGTATTTATACCTTGGGCACTTTAACTGGCTGGGGTATGGTCTGGTTACTGTTAAAAGATCAACAACTGGATGGGGATATAGTGCTGGCTGATGCTCATATCCGTTATCTGAAACCAGTGACGGGTCAGGCTGAAGGACGTTGCTGGCGGCATCTGCACCAGCCCGACTTTTCTGCTTTAACACAACAACGGAAAGCAAGGCTGGATATCAAAGTAGGTATTTTTTGTGACGATGTACAAGTTGCTGTATTTGAAGGTCGTTTTGCAGTGTTACCAAAAAAAGCAGCTTAGAGGCGACCTTTAGGTTCACTGTGACAGTTATATAACAGATGTAAAACAAATATCAGGGTTATTTCAGGTAAAAACTTCTCCGGGATTTGATACTGGACCTATCAAATCTGTCAGGAGAACCTGTGATGAATAATAAATGGTTGATCAGCTCATGTGTTGCGACAGCCGCAGGAATAGTTGCAGGGGCAACTTACCTGTTATTTTCTGAGTATTCAGTTTTATCCGGCAGCCAAAGTTGGGTACTCAGCTCCGGTTGGTCCAGTGCGATGTTATGGCTTTTTGTCTCCATGTTTCTGCTGGCCTTGTTGTTTAATATTCTGGCCTTTCTGGAACTTGAACGTCAGGAAGAAGTGCTGAACCCCATGTGGTGGCCGCAGGGCAATAAGCTTGGGCGGCAACAGCAGCAGTTCAAAGAAAATACTCAGCATTTATTGCAGTTTTTTGGCCGTGAAATGGAGTCGGTAGAAGACTGCGATTCCCATTTCTTAGTGCGCCGTCAACAGCAGGCTTTACTGCTTTATATCCAACCTGAATTAGATCAGGCCTTAACTGTAGCTCAGGTTCGTTCCGTGTTTCAGCAGATGTTATCGCTCAACTGCCAACGGGGTTTAATTGTCTGCTATCAGAAAATTAATAGCCAGGTGCGTTTGTTTGCGGCAGAAGCTGGCATTGAACTTTTTGACCAACAACGGCTGAAAAAGTATATGAATGCTGAAAATTTCAGCCAATTAGCGCTTATATAAGGCTGTTATAAAGCTATATAAAGCTTTCGTCATGTTTTTATCGTCAAATTTGTCATGATGATCAAGCGTTTACGAATGTTAGACATGGAACGAACAAAGATAACGGATTACACACTTCCTGCCTGGCCAGACACTGTCTGGCCATTTTTTTAACCTCCGCACTGACCTGCGCTGAGTTTTATTTTTCCCCCTGCTGAGGTTTAACTACAGCTTCACTGAAGCACTTTTGCCAGTTTTTCCGGGATATACAGCTGCAGATTTTTGGTACCGCGTTACCGAAATCTTTATGACAAAAGAAATTGTGCGGCTAAAAAGGGAGCTGAGCCTGCCTGATAGACAACAGCTTGCGATAAAAAGCCAGAGCCATGGCTCTGGCTGATGGCTTTGTAAGAAAGTGAGTTAGTGTAACTTGAAGCTGCGCACAGCGTTTTCCAGAGTGCCTGCTGCTGTCGCCACCTGTGCACTTTGCTCCAGAGTGGAAGTGGCTCTTTCTGTGCTTTGTTCTGCCAAATCCACCATGCTGTGCATGCTTTGCTCTATAGCTGTGCCGAGCTGCAGCTGACTGGACGTGGTGGTGGCAATATTGTCGCTGATTTGATGCATAGCTTCGATCGCATGGTTAATTTCAGCCAAAGCTGTCATTAGCTGACTGTTTTGCGCCACACAATTATTGGCATCAGCCTGGCCTTTTTCGATAGATTTTACAGCATGCATACTTTGTTGCTGCAAACTGCCAATCATAGAACGGATTTCATCTGTTGCCTGCTGACTGCGTACAGCCAAAGAACGGACTTCATCTGCGACTACAGCAAAACCCCGACCTTGTTCACCGGCTCTGGCTGCCTCTATGGCAGCGTTTAATGCCAGCAGGTTAGTTTGCTCAGCTATGCCACGAATAGTAGTCAGAATGCCGCCTATGTTGTTTGATTCGGTATTCACCGCCTGCATCGTACTGCTGGTATCGTTCAGTTGTTGCGCCAGCTCCTGGATCAGTTTGTTATTGGCGGCTGACACCTGATCAATTTGCTGGCTTTGAGTTAAAGCCTGCTGCATTTGCTGCTGCGCTATATCGGCTTGTTCTGCTATCTGATGGGTATTGGTCGCCAGCTGTTGGGTAATACCATTTACTTCAGCCACCTGATGGTGCTGGGTACTTAAAGCCTGATGAATAGCACTGACTTCCTGGCTGGACAAGCGGGCGCTTTGATTCAGTTCCAGCACCCCTTGCTGGATTTGTTCAATCAATTGTCGCAAGGCTTTAATCAGCGTATTTACATTGGCCGATAACTCTCCGAATTCATCGTCTGAATTGATGGTCAGTTCACGGCTTAAATCGCCCTGAGCTATACGGTCCAGCACTCTGTTGATGCCGGACAAAGGTGTGATCATGGCTTTAATCGTCAGATAAGCAGCGCCTATGGCTAAGCCTACTAACACAATCAGCATAATCACGGCACGAATAGTGCCAGAGTTTAAGGCGGAGGATAAATCCTGCTGCAAGAGGTTAAACTGATTGTCCGACTGACTAATCATTTGATCCAGTGCAGCCACAGCCTGAGTGACTTGTTGCTCCGACAGATCCAGTTGTTGTCGTGCCGATTGTAGCTGCCTGACCTGCAGTAACTTAATGCTCACCAGATTGTGTTCACTCTCAATCCGGTTTTTAGCCTCGTCTAACTGAGCTAAAAAATCCTGCCATAAATCATCCGCACCCACTTGTTTGACTATGTTGGCAATGTAATCCAGATTGCCTTGCATATCACTGAAGGCAAACTCCAGATTTTCCTGACTGCTGGCAAGTTGCGCCGGATCTGTCATAGCGGCAATTTCGCGCACTGTTTTCAGTAAACCTAACAATTGACCATCGACCCGACCTGCTGCACCTTCCAATAACGCCATTTGTGCGGCTTTACCCGGTGCTTCCAGAAATGAAATATCTACCAGCGTGGCGCCTGCAGTGTCGATCAGATTTTCTAACTCTTTCAGTTCTGCGGCCGCTTTATCCCCCAGGGCTATGGCTTCCAGGCGGGCCTTAAACAGCTGTTCTACCGCCTGTTGATAGGCCAAAGAGGTTTGTTGGGCTTCAGCTAAAGGCTTTTGCAGGCTTGGTTCTTCTGCAACTAAAGGAGTCAGACTGGTCATTCTGCTACGGTAAATTTCTGAGGTCTGAGTAAATTCATTTTGATAGGTCGTAATTTTGCCGGCGTCTTCGGCTGTATAACCTAAAGCAGATAGCTTGGCGAGTTTGAGTAACTGAATTTGCGCCATATTGCTTTGTTGTTGCACAGGCACAGCAGTTTCATTCATTTGACTGCTGGTGCTGTTGACCACAGCAAAACTCCAGAGTGACGATAAACTGGCGACTAATAACAGTAAGGCAATAAAGCCAAAGCCCAGATAAATTTTATGCGCAACACGAAGTTTCATAGACAAATTCCAACAGCTGTTATGGTTTTAGTATTGGTTAGAAATAAGGCATTAGGTATATACGCAGCTGAAACTAACAAAGTTTTTTTAACTGGTCTAGCCAGATTGGTGCAGATTTAGAGTTTTCTGATGAAAAAAGAGCACCAAAATGGTGCTTTTTGTTAAAAATTGCAATTCAAATAATGACTTAGCTGCAGGTAAATAAATTTTTTATCAGGAAAGAATTTAAGCTGTCGCAGTGCCTTTGTGTGGCTGCTGTTGATAATGACGGCAAGATTGCAAAGGTGGCTTCAGTTTTTGGGTGTAATTGTCAGCTGTCCGCCTAAACGATAACGGCTGCCGGCCGAGGTCAGATAGGCAAAACTGACGGCGCCACCCCGGCTGAAGGTGCGGCGGGTCAGGCGTAAACAAGGTTCAGAAGCCGGTATTTTTAAATGCTGACGGGTTAGTTCATCCGGCAATACGGCTTCGACTATATGCTCGGCGTCTGTTAAAGGGGCTACAGCACTTAAGTATTCATGCGGGGTTTGCAGGACAAAATCCTGCTCCAGATAATAAGGCACTTGTTCCGGGTTGACATAACGGGCTTCCAGCTGCAGTGGTTGCTGGTTTTCATAGTGCACAATTAATGAGAAAAACACCGGCGCATTGCGGCTTAAACCCAAAGCTGTGGCGACTACACCCGGACAAGGCAGGCTGGTCAGCTGCACCAGTTCGGCTTTATGAAAATGCCCACGGCGCTGAATTTCATCAGCAATATTGCGGATTTCCAGTAAAGACGATTGTGACTTAGGCGAGGCGACAAAACTGCCTACACCCTGAGTGCGATACAGAACACCTTGTTCGGTCAGTTCCTGTAAAGCACGGCGAGCTGTCATACGGCTGACGGCAAACTGAGTCGCGAGCTCGTTTTCCGATGGAATACGACTATGCTCAGGCCAGGCCGCGGTTTCGACCTGACTTAAAATATAATCTTTAATGGTGGCAAACTTCTTTTGCCCGCTGCCGTTGGTCATGTCTGACTGAACCCACAGATAGAATGAACAGAAAACTAGCGGAATTTTGTTGTATATACAAGATCAGAAGGTAGAATTAATCCCATTGCCGTAAGCAGATAAAAGCCGGGCTGGAGAATAAAATGCAAGTCTTTGACGCAATTTGGATTAATGTCAATTTAGCTACTATGACTGATACTGGTCAGCCTTATGGTGCTGTCAGCAATGGCGCTTTGGCGGTCAAAGACGGTCGTATTGCCTGGTTGGGCCCTAAAGACGATTTACCGGAAACCGACTTGTTATCTACCCCTTTGTATGATGGCAAAGGCCAGTGGTTATTACCGGGGTTGATCGATTGCCATACCCATCTGGTCTATGCAGGTAGTCGCGCCAATGAATTTGAAATGCGCTTAAATGGTGCGACTTATCAGCAAATTGCCGAAGCAGGTGGTGGTATTAAATCCACTGTAGCTGCGACCCGGGCGGCCAGCCATGAAGACTTGTTTGTGTTGGGTAAACAGCGTTTAAATACCTTGCTGAGTCAGGGTGTGACTACAGTAGAAATTAAATCTGGTTATGGTCTGGATCTGGCGACAGAGCAAAAAATTCTGGAAGTGGCGGCAGAGCTTGATCGCACTCATCCTGTGGATATTCAGAAAACCTTTTTAGGCGCTCATGCCTTGCCGCCGGAATACGCTGGCAGGCCTGATGATTATATGCAGTTGGTGGTCAACGGGGTTTTGCCCCAATTGCATCAATTGGGGCTGATCGACGCCGTGGACGTATTTTGTGAAGGCATAGGTTTCTCCGTAGAGCAAAGCCGTTTGTTGTTTGAAAAAGCCAGAGCTCTGGGTTTGCCAGTCAAGGCGCATGCTGAGCAGTTATCACATTTAGGTGGGGCCAGTTTAGTGGCTGAATTCAGTGGTTTATCTGCCGATCATATTGAGTATCTGCAAGAAGAAGACGTGTTGGCAATGAAAGCGGCAGGTACTGTGGCTGTGGTATTACCCGGTGCTTTTTATTTTTTGCGTGAGACCAAACTGCCGCCTTTTGATTTGCTGCGTCAACATCAGGTGCCTATGGCCATTTCGACTGATTTAAACCCCGGCACTTCGCCTTTTTGCAACTTACCTTTGATGTTGAATATGGCCTGTACTTTATTCCGTTTTACGCCGGAAGAAGCTTTAGCTGGTGTGACACGGCATGCTGCTGCGGCTTTAGGTATGACCGACAGAGGCACTTTGGCTGTAGGCCTGCAGGCTGATTTTGGTCTCTATCAAATCAGCCAGCCTGCGGAATTGTGTTATCAGTTTGGGGTCAGCGCTTTAACCCAGCTGATCAAAGCCGGGCGCGAAGTTAATCTGCGTGGGCTGAGCTAACTTTACAAGGCAGAAAAACAGAGTAATCTTAAGATCTTATCTGATCTTTTGAGTGTTGGCTGTGGTGTTATTTTCTAGGTCTGTGTTGTCTGTTGTATTGCTGACCAGCTCTGCCCCTGCTTTGGCTCAGAGTCTGGTTGGTCAACCTTTGTTTTACCTGGTTGTAGTCTTAACCCTGTTAGTGCTGCTATTGGCTGGCTGGGTAGTGGTACTGAAAAAACGTCTGGCAGAGCAAAAGCCCAGCCAAAAAGCACCCAAAGCTAAAGACCTGTCCTTTTTATCTTTGCACGATGATACCAGTGGTCTCCCGAATAAACTGCAGTTACAACAGCAGTTTGAGCTTTGGTGCCGCAGTCATCCTGATAAAAAGGCCTCTTTGTTATTATTAAAAATTCAGAACTTTGAACGGGTGAACCAGGCGTTGGGCCACCAGAATGCGAATGTCGTGTTATTGCAGATAGCTCAGCGTATCAATGCTGCAGTGCAGTCGGATCAGGAATTACTGGTACTGGAACAACAAGGCAAACAAAGCAGTAAAGTGGCCCATTTAGGTGGGGTAGATTTTGTGCTTTGGGTCGATGCCAGTACCAGACAGCATGCAGCGGAACAAATTGCCCGCCGGCTGGAGCATAAGGTGCCGGAAGCTTTACTGATCCATGGTTGTGCTGTGGAATATCAACTGAAAAGTGGTATTGCCCATTATCCGCAGCATGGGGAATTGTTATCTGATTTGATTGAGCGTGCCCATCTTGCGATGCAAAACCGACAATGGGTACACAGCAGCTCAGGGGTTTTTCATCCGGATCTGATCAGCTACAACAACGACAAGCTGGGTTTAATGGCTGAACTGCGTCATGCCATTAGTCAGCAACAGTTAAAGCTGCATATTCAGCCACAAATTGCCTTAAATTCCCGTCAGGTGTTGGCGGGGGAAGTGCTGGTACGCTGGCATCACCCACGTCGTGGTTTATTGGGGCCTGCAGAATTTTTAGAGTTGGCCGAACAGATGGGGGTGATTTATCCTTTGACCCAGTGGGTGCTGGAAAAAGCAGTGATGACGCTGGCCGAGCTGGCCCAGCAAGAAATTCACTGCAAAATAGCGGTGAATATCTCCAGTAAAGATTTACTACAGGATGAACTGGTCGACAGCTTAGAGTTGCTGCTAAAACGTCACAGAGTACAGCCATCACAGCTGGTGCTGGAACTGAAAGAAAGCGCCTTAGTGGCAGAGCCTGATAAAGCCATGCGTATGCTGAAGCATCTGGCGCAGCTTGGTATAGAGCTGGCGCTGGATGATTTTGGTACCGGATTTTCATCGCTCGCCTATTTGCGTGAACTGCCGATCAGTCAGGTGAAAGTAGACTGCTCCTTTATTTTTGATTTACACCGCTCGGATACGCACACCGCCATTACCGGCGCCATTATAGATATGGCAAAAAATATGAATTTTATGGTGGTGGCCGAAGGCATAGAACAGCCAGAGGTAGAGCAAAAACTTATTGCTATGGGCTGCGCCAGAGGGCAGGGCTTTTTATATGCCAAGCCCTTTGCGCTGGATGCTTTTCCGGCCTGGGTGAAACAGTGGAGTTATAGTAAAGCGACTTATTAGGGGGCAGAAACCCTCTGCTCTGCCCCTAATATCTGAGTTTTTCTTTTTGAGTCAAGAACCTACGCAGAGTCAGAGCCAAAGCTCTGAGCTTTACCAAACAAAAAAGCACAGACTAATGCAGTTAAGATCTGACCCGCATCGTTCATGCCTGCTGCTAAACCAGCAGGATGCTGAGCCGGAGCTGCTTCTGCCAGGTGTAAATACCGGCTTTGGGTCTGACTTGCCAGCAGATAGACAAAATGTTCGGCTTGTTGCACTGAGACTCCACAGCTGTTGTAGGCACTGACTGGCATGCCGGTAATGGCATCTGTATCCAGCTCTATGCCAAAGACTTGCTGTGGATCGCGTTGACTTAACCAGAGTTTTAACAGCTCTGGCCATGGCGCCTGCTGGCGCACAAAAAGTTGTTGGTAACTTAACACATCCACACCAGCCTGTTTTATTTGTACCAACGAGCTGGCTGAGTTTTTCAGTTCATGAAAGCCCATTACCAGATAACGATCTAAATAACCCTGTGCTTTGGCATAACTAAAGCCGTTGCCACTGTGACGGCCTTCCAGCAAACGAAAATCCGCATGAGGGTCGAGGTTGACGCAATTGACGGCCTGTTGCTGGTTTTTGGCTAAAGCACTTAACAGCGGCAGGCTGTTGTTATGACCGCCGCCTATCACTACAGGAGTCAACCCCGCATTAAAAATTGACAGCAGCAATGGTTCTAAACGTACATCAATTTCTGCACAGAGGCTGCGCAAAGTGGCCAGATCGGCATTCAGACTTTGTTGTTGCAGGTCGGCACAATTCAGCTCGCCCAGCAGCAGTATTTGTGAGCCATCTAAAAATTCGTTTTGCTGTAAGTTAATAAACTTGCGGATAAAAGCCTGCCAGCCCAGATCTGCACCGCCCTGACCTAAATTAGCGCGTGGGCCTATATCTTCCGGCACGCCCAACAAAACAAAAATACAGCCTTGTTGTTTAGCCGAAGTTAAAGCTTCAGTCAGAGGCAAGACAGGATCAGCATAACGCAGTACCTGACCCAAACGGGTTTCACCGTCGCGCAGCTGTTGAAAGGCCGCCAAAGTGGCGGCCTGATAGCGGATCAGAGTATCACTCATCTGTTATTCCAGATCTAAAGGCTCAGGAGACAAAATAATACCTGTGTTGTCGGCATACAGATGATCACCAGGTAAAAAAGTCACACCACCAAAATTCACCGGAATTTCGTGTTCGCCAAAACCACGATCATCAGCACCGACCGGAATAGCGTTCACCGCCTGAATACCAATATCAAAATCTTCCAGTGTATCCACATCACGCACGCTGCCGTAACAGACTATGCCTTCCCAGCCATTGGCTGCAGCTATAGAAGCTAACTCGCCATCGATTAAAGCACGACGGGACGAACCACCACCGTCAATCAATAACACTTTACCTACACCAGGTTCAGCTAAAGCCTGACGAATTAAACCGTTGTCTTCAAAACACTTAATGGTCTGGATGACGCCACCAAAAGAACGACGACCACCGTAGTTGGCGAAAATGGGCTCAACCACATCGATCATGTCGGCGTAAAGGTCACATAATTCCGAAGTGTTATATTCCATCTGGTGCTCCAAACTTTAAGTCTTTGATCAAAAACACAGTATACCCGTCTCAACTGAAGCTGCAAGGTCGTTGACGGCGCTCATTCGCCCCAATCACATAGTTTGTCTATGCTCATGGGGACTCACTCTCTTGTCGCCTACTTGCAACTGCAGTTGCTTAGGCTAATAACCCGTCTCAACTGAAGCTGCAAGGTTGTTGACTGCGCTCATTCGCCCCAATCACATAGTTTGTCTATGCTCATGGGGACTCACTCCCTTGTCGCCTACTTGCAACTCCAGTCGCTTAGGCTAATAACCCGTCTCAACTGAAGCTGCAAGGTTGTTGACTGCGCTCAATAGTCTGAATTTCAATGGAGAATCACTGGCCGCTATTTTCACAATTCTTTTGCTGCTTGATTGTGACTCTGTATTGTCAGTGTTAAGGTGACTTTGCTAATTTAATTTAAGTTGTTTCTTCAGGACCTTTCCTTTGAGTTCAGAGCTGTTAGCCCGTACCTTGTTACACCTGACGCAGATAGGGTTTGCCTTTACCCTGTGTGCTTTGCTTTGGTATTTCTTCAAAGTGTATCAACGTAATTACCTCAAATCCTGGGCCATCGCCTTTAGTTGTTTTACTGCTTACGCTGCTTTTATTCTGGTCGATGTGTTTTGGCGTCCGGTATTTGCTGCAGAATGGTTTAGTCTCTTTGTTAAATTTTTATACATCAGTTTTTGTTACGGCTTTGCTGTCTGGATTTTGGTTGGGGTCTATGAGGCCGTAAAGCAGCAGCGGCTTGCTGTCAGAACCGTTAACCAACTGTTGCTGTTGGTCACAGGTATTTCTTTCCTCTCTGTCGCTTTGTTTGTGGTGTTACCACAGTGGCAAGATATGACCTTGTATCTGCAACTTTATATGCGCCTGGTGCTGATAGGCGTTGCTTTATGTGTAGCAGGGTTCTGGCTCTGGAGTTTAACCAAACGAATTTTTGCCACTAAAGTGGTTGCCAGTGCCATGTTGGCCTGGGGCATATTATTTCTGGCCAGTGCCGGCTCTATGCTGTTGCACGATGATCAGGAAGAATCTATTCAACTAGTGCTTTATTTCAAGCATATTGAGCTGCTGATCCAGGTCATTTTAGGTTTAGGTTTGATTATTTGGTTGCAGGAGGATGAACGTAGTGCGAATCAGCAACTGACGGCTAAAACTCAGTATCTGGACAGCCACGACCCTTTAACCGGTGCGTTAAACCGCGATGCGTTATTGCGGGAATTATCCCTGTTGTTACAAACAGATAAGCCATTAACTTTGCTGATGATAGGTCTGGATAGTTTTAAAGTGGTGAACGAATCTGTTGGCTTAAAACAGGGAGATCGGATCTTAAGAGAAGTAAACCGCCGTTTTGAATCTTCTATTGTCAAACCCAGATTAATAGCCCGGACTGGTGGTGATATTTTTGCGCTGGTGCTGGAAGATTG
>CAMLSF010000056.1 GCA_946482615.1 uncultured Chromatiaceae bacterium
GGCAGTTTTGCATTCACTTAGTGCCGGGCCTCCGTCGGATAAGCCCGGCATCTTGATGTAAGAAAGAATTAGCTGATAGGACCAAGTTCAAATGAGCAGCAAGCAACGTTTTAAAATCAGTCAGGTTGGCCGCAGTGTGGTGCTGGCATTAGCCGCATCAGCCAGCATGATGCCTGCACTAGCCCAGGAAGCTCCGGCAAAACCTGCAGAAAAAGAGCAGGAAGTAGAGCGTATTGAAGTCTCTGGCCGTCTGATGAGTTCTGCCGCTTCCGCTGCCGCGGAACGTCGTGAACAACCTTATGTCGCAGAATTATTAGGTATGGAGCAAATCTCCAGAGCAGGCGACAGCAATGCAGCAACGGCTTTACGCCGGGTCACAGGTTTAACTTTAGTTAAAGACAAATTTATTTATGTGCGTGGTTTAGGGGAGCGTTATTCCAGCACCTTATTAAACGGCGCTATGGTACCAAGCCCGGATCCAACCCGTAACGTTATCCCACTGGATATGTTCCCTGCCGGCATAATCGAAAGTTTAGTGGTACAAAAAGCCTATTCACCTGAACTGCCAGCCGCTTTTGGTGGGGGTAGCGTGAATATCCGTACTTCGTCTATTCCATTACAGCGCAGCTTTAACCTGTCGGTCGGTACTGGTTATAGCAGCCTGAACAGTGATGATGCCTACACTTACAACGGTGGTGGTGATGACTGGAAAGGCAGTGATGATGGCACCCGGGCTCTTTCGCCGGAATTACGTGCAGCTTTGGATCAATACGGCACCATCAGCCAGATCAATATTGCAGAAGCTTTAGGTGGTATCAATCAGGGTAACCTGGCACAAGCCGCCACTATAGTGCGGGAATTAGGTTTAAACTTTAACCGTGATGTAGACGTGCAACGTGAGAATATCAAACCTGACTTTGATGGCAGTGTATCTTTTGGTGATAAGTTTGATATAGGCTCCTCTGTATTTGGTGTAATGGCGGGCGTTAGCTACGACAGATCAACACAGAATATTGAAGAACAGGAACGTTATTTCTCTGTCTCAGGTGACGATTTAGTGCCTTTAAATATCTATGACGATATTAAAGGTACAGAACATCAGGTGAAACTGTCTGGCATGCTGAACTTTGGTTTAGAGCTGGATGAAAACCACAGATTTGAGACCGCATCTATTTATCTGCGTGATACCAAAGATGAAATCAAAGTTAAAAACGGCGACAGCATAGAAACTGTTAACGAAGCAGACCGCTTTAATACAGACACCTCTATCCGCTACGAAGAACGCTCCATGTTCAGCAACCAGATCCGTGGCCGCCATAATTTGCCCTGGTTATATGACATCAGTGTCGATTGGCAATACACAGATGCCAAAGCAGAACGTGATGCACCAGGTGAAATCGAATACCGTTATGTCAACGAACTTCAGGCCGATGGTTCTTTTACATCCTTCCTGCGTCGTAACCAGAATGCGGTAAACTACAGTTTCGGTAAGATGGAAGACGATACTGAAAACGGTAGCTGGAACGCCAAACTGCCCTTTACCTTAGGCAAAGCGGAAATGGTATTAAATGGTGGTTATTCTTACTTTGAGCGTCAACGTGAGTCTGAAACCAACCTGTTTAACTTCAGTACTGTAGGTTATAGCCTGGATCAGTTGAGTCAGAAGTTTTCAGAGATTTTCTCGGACGAAAGCATTCTCAATACAGCCAATGGTTTCCAGATTTCCAACGTCACCACTCAGGCTGATGACTACATAGCAGCACAAATGATCGATGCAGCTTATGTAGGCATGGAAATGAACTATGACTATCTGTACCGTTTAAACTTTGGTGTCCGATATGAAGATTTCCGTCAGATTTCTGTGCCGCTCAATGCAGACGGTGAAGTCAGCGGTAATATCGAAGAATTCCCATTGCTGGAAGATGGTTTTTATCCATCTTTGTCCTTCACCTGGTTTGTCAGCGAAGAACTGCAGGCCCGTTTTGGTTACAGCAGCACTGTGGTTCGTCCGGACTTACGTGAAGTCACACCTGTGCTCTTTATCGACCCGCTGACGGACTTTAAAGTAACAGGTTTCTCAGGTCTGCGAAGCACAGATGTCACCAGCTACGATGCCCGCTTAGAGTGGTACTTCGATGAAAGCAACTACAGTCTGGGTGTGTTCTATAAAGATCTGGAAAACCCGATTGAATCCATTGAGTTGTCAGGTTCAGACGGTAACCTGTTGATGTCATTCCGTAATGGTGACTCTGGTGAAGTTTATGGTATGGAAGCTGAATTCCTGCAACAGCTGAATATGTTTGAAGGTGAAAACTACGGCTGGTTGGATAACTTCTTTGTCGCTGGTAACTTCACGTACAGCGAATCAGAAATTACTATTCAGCAATTTGCCGGTACCAACCTGACCAATCTGAAGCGTCCGCTCAATGGCCACTCCAAGCATGTTGTGAACTTCCAGTTGGGCTTCGATTCAGACAACGATGAACATAACGCTACTCTGACTTATAACGTCTTCGGTAAACGTATTGCCTTTGCGGGTGTCAACGACAAAGACGACGCCTACGAGCAGCCGTTTAACTCCTTAGATTTTGTCTATTCGTACACGCCGTTTGAATCCACTTCAGTGAAGTTCTCGATGAAAAACCTGCTGGACGAAGATGTTGAGATTATGCAGCAAGGCGAGTTGTTACAACGCCGTGTTGAAGGTCAAAGCTACGGTTTAAGTTTCAGCTACAAATACTAATCCCGCCTGAAAAGCAGAGTAAGTTCCCCCGCTAACTTACTCTGCTTTTTTATTACCACAAAAATATAAACTCAAAGTTTCCATCACCAGCACATTTACTGAACCTGATTCTGAAGTACACTGCTGTTATGACGTATGCCCGGCTGTGGAGTCCTCAATGTATCAACTTTATATCGCCAATAAAAACTACTCGTCCTGGTCGTTGCGACCCTGGTTATTAATGCAGGTGCTGGCTATTCCTTTTGAGGAAAAGCAGGTCCGGTTTCAGTCCAATGATAACAGTGTCCAATTTAAGGCTTTTGCACCCAATGCCAAAGTGCCTTGCCTGCATCATGACAACTGGGTGGTCTGGGATTCACTGGCTATTGTTGAATACTTGGCGGAGCGTCATGCCGGAGTATGGCCAGAGGACAATAAAGAACGCAGTTGGGCCCGTTCTGCTGCTGCGGAAATGCACTCAGGTTTTAGCGCGCTTCGCAGCTACTGCCCTTTTCATGCCGGTGGTCGTTTTGATAAAACCCCTTTACCAGACTCTGTGCTGACTGATTTAAAACGTCTTGAACAGCTATGGCAGGAAGGACTGCAACGTTTTGGCGGGCCTTATCTGGCTGGAGCTCGTTTTAGTGCCGCTGACGCCTTTTATGCTCCGGTCTTATTTCGTATTCAAAGTTACCAACTGCCTGTAGCAACCACAGTTTTACCTTATATTGAGCTGATGATGAATTTGCCTGCCATGCAACTCTGGTATCAGCAGGCGCTGGCGGAACCTTTTTGGGATGACGAACACGAAATTGCCGCTTTGGGTTCCGGCACACTGTTGGCGGATCACAGACTGGTGTCGGTTAACTCGTCAGCCACAGGGTAAAAATGCGCACCAGAGCCCTGTGCAGCCAGCTTATCCTGCGGATTGCGCAAAGGGCAATGCGCCATAGATAAACAACCACAACCTATGCACATGCTCAATTGATCACGTAAATCTGTCAGTTGAGCAATACGTAAATCCAGCTCCACTTTCCATTGTTCCGACATTTGCTGCCAGTGCTGTTGATCAGCATTTTTGCCTGGAGGTAATACAGCTAAGGCCTTACCTATTTGTTCCAGCGGAATGCCTGTGCGCTGTGCTACTTTAATAATGGCCACCCGCCTTAGTACATCCCTCGAATAACGACGTTGGTTACCGGCGTTACGTTGGCTCTGGATCAAGCCCTTTTGTTCATAAAAGTGCAAAGTCGCAACAGATACCCCACTACGTTTGGCCACTTCTCCCACCGACAATACGGCTTTTTTTGCATCACATTTTAAAGACATAAAAAACACTTGACCTTAACCTTACTTGAGGTTTTAGCATAACCGCAATTTCATCACCGGAGAAGTTTTTATGCTGGAACATGCAGTATATGCGATAGGAACAAGTTGCCGTTCTGAACAAGACTGTGCACAGCAATTATTAAATCGCTTACAGCGCGCTATTAACCAACGCAATTGGGCTTTATTCAGTGAATGTTTTACAGAGGATGTGCTGTTGGTCAATTTACTGGGGCAACGTCTGACTGGGCGGGCTGAGCTCACATCTTATCTGCAGCAACTGATGGAATTACACCAGGACAGAGTCTGGGTGTATCAACTGCTGCATTTACAACAACTGGATCTGGATACTTTTTTAATCAACGCAGAACAAAAGTGGCAGCACAAAGAAAGGCAACACAAAGTTGGACTGTGCAGCACTCCGCTTTATGTAGTGAAGCGCCGGGGCAGCCAATGGCAGATCTGTGCTGGTAATATGCTTTAAATCGACTTATGGACCCAGCGTTTCAAGGCTTTATCCACAACGCCATGCTGTTGCATCAGAGTAAAGTGTTTTTGGATCTGTTCAGTCTGTAACAAATGATGTGGATTCAAGGCACAATAGACTTTTGCAGGCTCGGCCCAAAGTGGATCAACAGCCAGTTTGGAACTGTCAAAATGTTGCTGGTAATGGCCGTAACTTAAATCAACTGTCATCACCAAATCGAGCCGTCCCTGCTCCAGACGTTGGATGTTTTTTTCCAGTGACTCGGCGTCATCACGCACTGCGGCATTGGTTTCAAACAAGGGTTGTAATTCGGGATAGGAAAAACCTCTGGTAGTGCCTATTCGTTTACCGGACAGGTCCTGGTTAGATCGTACCGGACTATCTCCTGAGCGACGCACTATGTATTGACGGGTATGAAACAACACAGGAGTCCAGCTGAGTTTATAGGTCGCAGGCACCCATTGCGGGTTTAGAAAACAACTGATATCGGCTTTGTCTGTCACCAGCCATTCAACCACCCGGCCTCTGGGCAAATCCAGGTATTGCACAGGTCTGTTTAATCTGCTGGCAAGAGCATCCAGCAAGTCTTTTGCTATACCATCGGTTAACCTCTGATGTTGGTCAAAAATAGCATAAGGTGCGGTATTGGTTTGACTGACCACAGCACGTAACGGCTCCGCCGACCAAAGCAGATTGGGGAACAGCAAGAACAAAGACCACCACTTCCACATCAGAGCTAACTCTATTGTCTGCTACGGCTTTGTATTCATCATAACTAAGCATTTACAATTTAAACAGCGACTCAACGCTTAAAGCATAACTTTTATCTCAACTGGTATTTCAGCGAAGAAAAAGGCAGCCAAAAGGCTGCCTTGTTTTGTTCTATACCCAAAGTAATTGGAGTTACAGCGGGGCGACCAGAGTGTGAGACCCCAGAAGCATAGTTTACCTATGTGACCGGGGCCTGAGCTCGAAGTCAATAAAGCTGCGGCTTCAAGTACGAAGGGTATAAATCGGGTTTAGAACTTATGTTCTATACCTACAGCAACATAGTCACTGTCGACTTTGCTGTCGAAATCGAAGCTGCTGTACCAACCAAATAACTTGGTATTTTTACCCAATTTATAATCTGCACCAGCGGAAATGCCGTTGTCATCTTCTAAGGTCTGGTATTGGGCTTTTAACTCCCACTTATTCAGTGGATAAGCAATGTTTGCCATATAGCCATCAGATTTTTCACCTGTTTCCACTTCTTCCTGCTGCTGCACCATAGCGCCTAACTTAAAGTCAGCGACTTTAAACTGTACTGTTGCACGACTGGCATCATAACCATTCATTTCACTGTCCATGGCGATTGATGCGTACCAGTCAGAATCTTTTAAACTTTCGTCGCCGTAGACAACAGCGTAAGACTGAGCACTTTTTGCGTCGGCTTCATCTTCCATCACATGAGTCAGAAGTAGTTTAAAGCCCTGAAAAGAAGGTGAGCTATAAGCGATTGAATCGCTCATACGATTTTCGCCTTTCCACAGACTTTTTAAATCCGCTTCATAATCGTTAAACAGGTCCAGTTTGCCCTGAGACAGTTTTAAAGCCGTGTCGTGACGACCAGCGGTCACAGTACCAAATACACCTTGCAGACCAATAAACTGGTTGCGGGATTTGATATTTTTTTCATTCGCTTCGTCAGACGGATCCACTTCCCATTCCAGTTGGTAAATCAGCGTCAAACCCTCTTCCAGCGCATAGTCGCCTTGAATACCAAAACGGGAGGCATTACTTTTTAACTCGCCGAACGATCCTTCGCCCTCATCAGACTGTTGTGCTGAAACGTTAATTTTTCCGTAGATTTCCCAGTCTTTGGCCTGGGCCGTTGCAACACAACTTAAAGCCAATGCAATACTTATGAAAGTTTTTGCAAACATGATTTTTTCCTTTCGTAATAGGAGATTTGGGCTAACAAATACTGTTTAGCTAATGAACAACCACTGCATGCAGGACGCTCAGCGACCGGCATCAATCTATTGATCGTCCGTTGCTGAGCTATTGAAATATGACAATAAAGCTTCCGCAACATGACGTTTCGGAGGCTATTTTATGACTGAATAATGACAGTATTATGACAATAAAAAAGGAATGATTAAGGCGCCTTCAGTTCCTGACACAACCCCACTCTTTGAGCTTTATCAAAATCCAGCCCTTGTTGCAGGATACGGGAGGATGGTCGCCAATCCGAACTGACCCAACTTTTACTCAACTTTTGATCCGGATACTGAATATCGGCCATATCCAGTAGAGAGTGAAAAATGTTACTGGTCATCAAAGGCTGTTCACGACGCTGTTCAGCCAACGCGGCTTTCTGCGGATATAGCAGCTTGTAAGTGTCAGACATCCAGAGAATAGAAGCCACCCTATAATCCCGTTCCGTATTATGACCATGACCACTTTTGCCGCATTGGCCGTCAAAAAGGTTTTCTCCATGATCCGACACGTAAAACAAAGTGCTGATGCTTTGAGTCTGCTCCAGCTGCTTTATCAGGTTAAACAGGATAAAGTCAGTAAATGCCACACTATTGTCATAGGCATTGTTCAGTAAAGCTTTGGAGCTCTGATCATGCATACTGATTGACTGGCCTTTCCCTGATGGAGTAAATAAATCAAACGTCTCCGGGTATCTGTCGGCATAACTAAAATGACTGCCCAGTGTATGCAAGACTATCAGTTGTTTTTGCTCGTTTTGTTGTAGCACACGTTCAAAAGCCGGTAACAGAATATCGTCGTAAAAGCCTTCTTTTTTATAACCCACAGGATTTAAGTACTGCACCTGATCCGCCTCACTGGCATGCAGAGCTATAGAGGAATCATGCACTCCCAAAGGACTCTGGGTCGACAGCCAGGCCGCGCTGAAACCTGCTTCTTTAAAAGCGGCTACGACCGAAGCTTCTGTCGGAAAATAACGCTGATCTGTTGCACTTTTACGCGACAGGATCACGGGGACAGACATACGGGTCCAGGCCCATGGACTGACCATATTGGTGTAACTGATGACATTTTTTGTGCCCGCCAGCCGCGGTGTGGTTGCTCTGTTGTAGCCATTGAGCTGCAATCGATCCGGCCTTAGGGTTTCCCCTATCACCAGCACATACACCTGGCGCTGAGCCGGCACATCCGCCTGACGGGCAGAAAACCTGAACTGGGCTGTCGACTCAGCAATCTCAGCCACTGCCTGTTTTTGTTTCACAAATTCATTCACAGCAATCAGCATATTTAACGGATAAGTGGCATGAAACTTTTCATAGCTGTAAGGCAAGGGCCGTTGCACAAAGACATTTTCTTCCGGATTACTGCGTTGCCTGGCTTTATTGATTTGCTGATATTGCCATTCATTCCAGCTCAGACTTGCCAGTACTCCGAGGCAAATCAACCAGACCACAGGACGCAGGCCTCTCTCCCAACGCCAGTTTCGCTGCCAGGCACTGCGCACCAGATACCACCACAGCACCACAATAGCGACCACAGCCAAAGCTAAAAATACACCTATACCTGTCAGATATCCCAACGCTTCATTCAAATCGGTTTCGGCCACTATAGCTATGGCATGAGCATCGGTGTTTTTTTGATAGGTCAGCAGGTAAAAGACTTCTTGCGGCACCAGCAAAGCAGCAGGTAATAACAATACCAGACCTGGCCATAAAGAGCGGAATAACGACAACACCAACATGTAAAACCAGACCGCCGCTATCAGCTTCCATTGCAAATAGGGCACCAGATCCTGTTGTGGCCATTGCACCAGTACAGGAGATAACAATAACAAGCCAAAAACGACTAATCCAACCACACGAAACAACGAATGCACTAACGACTGGTTCACTCAAAAGCCTCCAGGCTCAAAAATCAAAACACACTTGGTCTGAAAAATTGGAATTCTGAGCGCATTTTGCAGTTTTTACCAGCGCTGTTGTAAAGGAAAAACTGTGAACCTGGCTGAAATAAAAGAGAAGCAAAAATCTTCGCGACTACCAAGCAAAAAATGACGTCACGTTCAAAGACTTTTGTTACAAATCACTGCATTTTACAACAGTTTTTGCATCAAAAACTCATTTACAAAAGGTCTGTGTTTGTACTATATCTAAGACACCTGTTTTAACGGGTACTACTAATACTTATAAAGAATGCAACTACAAAAATCCAGCTAGGAAGCAAGAAAATATGAATAATAACAAAATAATACAATTAAGCCGCTGTGCTATAGCCGTCGGTGCTGTGCTGTTGAGCGGGCAAAGTTTTGCTCAACAAGCTGAAGATGGTAACGATGTTGAGCGTATTGCAATCACAGGCTCTCACATTAAAAGAACAGATCTTGAAGGCCCTTCACCTGTCACTATTATTAGTCGCGACGATATAGACAAATCAGGTTTTGATAACCTGCAACAATTACTGGAGCGTTTACCCGCTACAGGCTCTGGTACTTTCTCTACCCGGGGGAACAGCCAGGACTCAACAGCCAATGGAGCTGCCGCTGTCAGTCTGAGGGGGTTTGGTGCTGATGCAACATTGGTACTGATTAACGGCCGCCGTGTTGCCAGCAGTCCATTTGCCGAAGGCATAGTCAACAGTTTTGTTGATATCAACAGCATCCCTATGGCGGCTATTGAACGTATTGATATTTTAAAAGATGGTGCCTCTGCAATTTATGGTTCTGATGCAGTCGCAGGTGTAGTGAATATTATTTTGCGTAAAGATTTCACCGGCACCGATGTCACTGCAGGTTTTGGTGGCACGACAGGCCCAAATTATGACGAAAAAACCTTTTCAACCGTCTGGGGCACAGGAGATGATAAGAGCAATGCCACTCTGATCCTGGACTATTTCAGCAACTCGCAAATCGATAATTATGAATTAGGTCGTTTTGGTACAGCTAACCAAACCCCATACGGCGGAGAAGATTTCCGTTCATCACGGGGTTATCCGGGTCGTTTTGTCGTAGATGGCGTGGTCACTATTGATCCGGGTTGCCCGGCAGATCAACGGGCAGGTGCAACATGTTTGTATGATTATGGCCCACATTCTATTGCAGTGCCTGAAGCAGAGCGTATGGGCGCCATCCTCAGCATGAACCGCGATGTCAATGACAGTGTTGAATTGTTTGCCGAAATTGCCGCCCAGCACAATACCTCAACTGCAGGTGGTGCAGCGACGCCTTTAGACGAAGGTGCTGGTTTAACTGTGCCAGGCACCCATCCGAACAACCCTTTTGGTCAGGATGTTGAAATCAGCCGTTATCGTACTGTAGATGCAGGCAACAGACGTTGGGACATTACCTCAGATACCTTGCGTGTACTGGCTGGGTTACGCGGTAATATCAATAACTGGGACTGGGAAACCGCAGTCCAAAAAGGCCGCAGCGCATCCTCTCAAACCGGTGATAAATCACAAGGCTGGGTCCGCACCGACTTCCTGCAGCAGGAGATTAATGCAGGCCGGTACAATCCTTTTGGTGGCGTACAAAACCCACAATCAGTGATTGATGCTATTACCACCAGCCTGGTACGTCGTGGTAAATCCCATATGACCTCAGCGGATGCCCGTATCAGTGGCGAACTCTTTGATGTCAGTCATGGTGCTGTGTCCTTAGCCGCTGGTGTTGAATATCGCAAAGAAGACGCTACAGATATTCCTGATGATCAGTTCCAGCGCGGTCTGATTTTTGGTACTGAGTCTGTATCTGCCGCGGCCAGCCGTTCGCAAAAAGCTGCTTATGTAGAGATTTCCGTGCCTTTACTGGAAAACCTGGAAATGCAGCTGGCAGAACGTTATGACCATTACAGTGATTTTGGTGGTACAGCCAACCCTAAAGTTGCCTTCCACTTTACTCCCACAGATGAATGGTCACTGCGGGCTTCCTGGAGTCAGGGTTTCCGTGCTCCTTCATTAGCACAGGTTGGCTTAGGCCCTTCACAGGAATCTCAATTCTTTATTGACACCTTCCGCTGCCCTACTCCTGATACAACGAATCCGGCTTGTGCCTCTACCGACTACACCATAGTCTTTGCAGGTAACCCGAATTTGGAAGCTGAAGAGTCTGAAAGCTGGAACGTCGGTGCGATTTGGCAAGTCACAGAAGACTTGGATTTCAGTGTGGATGTCTGGAGTATTACTCAGGACAACAAAATTGATGAAGTCCCTTTTGGTGATGTCTACGCTGCAGAATGTGGCAACCAGAACAGCACTATCTGTGTGCGCCGCGCTCCGTTGCCAGGCCAGACTTTAGGTGAACTGGACAGGATCAACAACACTTTCTTTAACGTCAGTTCTCAGGAAGCAGACGGTATCGACTTGTCCAGCCACTATAAAATGGATTTAGAAGGGCTGGGTAAACTGAAGTTTAATCTGGAATACACCTACCTGAACAACTTTGAAAAAGATGGTCTGGATTACACAGGTGAATACCGCTACCCACAACACCGCTGGACTGGTACAGCCGACTGGACCTTAAACGACTGGGGCGCTGCGACAGTGCTGAGTTACATCGGCGAGTTTGAAGATACGCCGGACATCGACTTTGACGGTACCTTAGACTTTGAAGAAAACGAGTCACGTAAAGTTAAAGCTCAGGTTCTGGTTGATGTTCAGGGTTATTACAACCTGAACGAAAAAACTAAAATCACTATAGGTATCAATAACCTGTTTGACGAAGATCCACCATTTGCTATAGGTGATGGCGATGGCGACTTATATGGTTATGTCACCAGTATGTACAACCCCCGTGGTCAGTACATTTATGGCAAAGTGAACTATAAGTTCTAAATACCAACACCAGCAAAGGGCCTTCGGGCCCTTTTTTATTCACTAAGCAACGCAAATAACTCGGCTCTGTTACGGCCATTACGTTTGGCCATATAAAGCGCTGAATCGGCCTGTAAATACAGCTCTTCAAAGTCACTTTCGCCATGGGTTAGGGCAACGCCGATAGAAGTAGTCACGCATAACTCCGCAATACCGGCTTTAATGGGGAAATCTGCCAGAATCACCCTTATCCGCTCTGCCACATGCAAAGCTGTTGAAGGATCGGTTTCAGTTAAAAATACCGCAAATTCTTCGCCACCAATACGGCCAAAAATATCGTACTCCCGCAACGCTTTTTTGATTCTGTTGGCTGTGGCTTTCAGTACTTCATCCCCGGCCTGATGGCCGTAGGTGTCGTTGACTGATTTAAAAAAATCTAAATCCAGCAGCAATAAAGCTGCAGGTTTATCCATACGCTGGCAACGAGCCAGTTCAGCTTCGACTGAATCAACAAAACAACGGCGATTGGCCACTTTCGTCAGCTCGTCCGTTAGTGCCAACTCACTTAAAGTCGCCACTTTGCTATATAGCTGATGTTCCAGCACTTTTTGTTTGGTAATTTCTTTAGCCTGGATCAGCATTTCACCGGAAGGCAGAATTTGTTCGGACATTAAAAACCAGCGGCCATCCAGTAAATCCACTTCAAAGAGCCGGAATGGATTCTGTCTCCGAAGTTGATGCGCTTGCGACAACCACTGCTCAATATCATCCGCCTCAATCCGGATCCCCTTGCGCTCGACAAAAGCCAACCGCATCAGGTCGTCAAAAGAGATCCCCTGCATTTTGCGCTGATCCTGATAAAAAATATCGCAGAAAGCCTGATTGCAGCCCAGCATCTTGTCATCTGCAGTTAAAATGGCATAACCGTCATTACACACATCTATGAATTCGAGTAGCTTTTGCTGAAATTTCTGCTGAGAAAATGACATAACAACCTCAAGCGGAAAGTGTATGGTTAAACACTAGCAGAGGGGTTAAAGAGTGCCAAAGAAGATGATAAAACTTTAGTTTGATCAGGAATTTAATGAAAAAGGGGACTGGCGGGGTCCCCTTGTATTAACACTATTCTGGTCTTTTACCAGGCCAGGCACTGAGCACAGTCTCAGCTACCTGCTTTAACTCAGCGCAGTTTGCGCCACTGGTGGCTTGTATCGCCATACCCTGCAATACAGCCCCTATATAGCGGGCTAAAGCAGCAGGATCAGAATCTGCAGGTAAATCACCTTCAGCTTTCGCCCGTTCAAATCGCTCACACATCGCGATCTCACTATTACGTCTTTTACTGATCAATGCTTCTTTAACAAAAGCTGCTGACTCACTGCAGGCCAAAGCGCCCTGTACTATGACACAACCCGGTGGCTGATCAGGATTGGCATTGGCGCTGGCCGCACCACAGAGCATATGTTTAACCACTTCATAAGAGCTTTCTTGCTCCAAAGCAGGATAAAAAAATGCACAAGGACGGTTTTCATACAGCTCAATAGCTTTTAAAAACAACTGTTCTTTGTTACCAAAAGCCGCATACAAACTGGGTTTGTTGATGCCCATGGCTTCACATAAATCAGGCAAGGATGCGCCTTCGTAGCCTTTACGCCAGAAGACTTCCAATGCCTTTTGCAAGGCCTTTTCCATGTCAAAAGCGCGCGGGCGTCCCACTGTTGGCGCTGGTGTAACCGCTGTAGCTGACATTTCAGACTCCGGATTAAAAACGATGCACTAGCTTAAACTGCTTGGTAGCACATGTCCAGCAAGGAATATTTACCAAACGGTACAATAATAGTGTAAAATAGCAACTTATCTTGACAGACCAGTTGCTTAGCCTGCTTTGGACTTTTTTATCGTGAAATAGTTTTAGGCAATCTACAGCGGCTTTTAGATATTCAGCAAAAACACCACAAATTTTATGCTGTATCCCGTTAACAGTCCTTCCTGCAGTAGTAGCTGCTAACCATCAAACTTCGGCTTATAACCAAAGTTTTTTTGTTAAGTTCTAAAGATTCTATATTTATTTACCGGTCGGTACAAAATAATGATTGACTCCTGTCCGGACTTCTATATATTTACCGACCAGTACAAAACTACCAGATGAAACTAGTTTGTACAACAAAAGTTGAAACCTATCTATATCGATCGAACTGAATGAGGAAAATGTCATGAGCAGCAACAGCACTATTCGTACCTTTGTCTTGGGAAGCATCGCCGCCTTAGTGTTATCCGCTTGTGGCAGTCCTGAAGCCGCAGCACCGGGCGCTATGGCAGCACCGGAAATTAACGTGGCTACAGTAGTACAGGAAAAAATCACTGAGTGGGATGAGTTCACCGGCCGCTTACAGGCGCCTGAAACTGTCACCCTGGTGCCACGGGTATCAGGTTACATCGAACAAGTATTTTTTACTGAAGGTGCTTTAGTCAAACAAGGCGACCTGTTATTCCAGATTGACGCCCGTCCTTTCGCCGCTGAAGTCGCACGTTTAAAAGCTGAATTAACCAATGCGGAAACCGCACAAAAACTGGCCGATAACGATTACCGCCGTGCCGCCGCCTTAAAAAAACAACGGGCAATCTCTGAAGAAGTATTAGACACCCGTTTAAGTCGCAAACTGCAATCCGCAGCTACTGTGGCTTCTGTCAAAGCCGCTTTGCAACGTGCTGAACTGGACTTGTCCTTCACCCAGGTCAAAGCGCCTATTTCAGGCCGTGTTTCTTACGCGCAAATCACTGCAGGTAACTTTGTGCAGGCTGGCAGCAGTCAACTGACCACTTTAGTCAGCACCAGCAAAATGTACGCCTACTTTGATGCCGATGAGCAAACCTATCTGAAGTATGTGCAACTGGCTGCTGCAGGCAACAGAGCTGAACAGCGCACCGCCCATAATACAGTGTATATGGCTTTGGCCGGTGACAGTGACTTTGGTTATGTCGGCAGCATCGACTTTATCGACAACAGCATTAATGCGCAGACCGGCACCATCCGTGCACGCGCTACCTTTGAAAACGTCGATAACAAATTAATTCCGGGTTTGTTTGCCCGTTTAAAACTGGTCGGCAGCAATGCTTATCAGGGCATTTTGATCGACGACAAAGCCATAGGCACAGACTTAAGCAATAAGTATGTACTGGTGGTAAACAACGAAAACCAACTGGAATACCGCCCTGTGACCTTAGGCGAAAAGGTCAATGGTCTGCGCATTATCAGCAAAGGTTTAAATGCTCAAGACCGTATTGTGGTCAATGGTCTGCAACGTGTACGCCCTGCCATGACTATCCAGCCTAAATTGGTCGAGATGGCAACCACAGAGCAGTTAACCAGCTTAAAAGCTGAACAACAGCAGTTGGAGCAGGACAGCAAGCAGGAATTAACGGCAGCTACCGATCAGGCAGAAGTTGTAAACCAGGCAGCTAATCAGGGTTAAGGAACAGATATGTTATCGCAATTTTTTATCAAAAGACCTATTTTTGCCGCTGTGCTGTCGCTGCTGATTTTTATCGGCGGCGCCATAGCCGTCTGGCAACTCCCTATTACAGAGTATCCTGAAGTCGTACCTCCGACCGTCGTAGTCACAGCCAACTATCCGGGTGCAAACCCTAAAGTGATAGCCGACACTGTGGCCTCACCTTTGGAGCAGGAAATTAACGGTGTGGAGAATATGTTGTACATGTCGTCTCAGGCAACCTCTGACGGCCGTATGACCTTAACCATCACTTTTGCTATAGGCACGGACGTCGACCGCGCGCAAACTCAGGTACAAAGCCGGGTTGACCGTGCCAGACCCCGTCTGCCGCAGGAAGTACAGCGTTTAGGTGTGGTGACTGAGAAGTCTTCACCTGACTTAACTATGGTGGTGCATTTAACCTCACCGGATGACAGATACGATATGTTGTATTTGTCGAACTATGCCGCACTGAACGTCAAAGACGAGTTAGCCCGTATTGAAGGTGTAGGTGCTGTACGTTTATTTGGTGCCAGCGAATACAGCTTACGTATCTGGCTGGACCCGAATAAAGTGTCAGCCGTTGGTTTATCACCAGCCCAGGTATTAGCTGCTATCCGTGAGCAAAACCAACAGGCCGCTGCCGGTTCTTTAGGTGCTCAGCCTGCAGGCGACAGCGATTTCCAGATCCTGATCAATGTCAAAGGTCGTTTAACTACAGAGCAGGAATTTGCCGACATCATTGTCAAAGTCGGTGAAGACGGCGAAGTGACCCGGGTCCGTGATATAGGCCGGGTGGAATTAGGCGCTCAGTCTTATGCGTTGCGTTCATTGCTGAACAACAAAGATGCTGTGGCTATTCCTATTTTCCAGGCCTCTGGCTCCAATGCGATTCAGATCTCGGACGATGTCCGCGCTACTATGGCAGAGCTGGCAAAAGGTTTCCCTGAAGGTTTAACCTACGACATCGTCTACGACCCTACTGTATTCGTGCGTGGTTCTATTGAAGCTGTAGTCAAAACCTTGCTGGAAGCTATCTTACTGGTGGTGCTGGTGGTGGTGTTATTCCTGCAAACCTGGCGTGCTTCTATTATTCCTTTAGTGGCTGTGCCTGTATCTCTGATTGGTACCTTTGCTTTTATGCATATGCTGGGCTTCTCATTAAACGCTTTATCTTTATTTGGTCTGGTATTGGCCATAGGTATAGTGGTGGATGACGCCATAGTGGTGGTTGAAAACGTCGAGCGGAATATTGCCGATGGTTTATCTCCTATGGCCGCCACGCAAAAAGCCATGAAGGAAGTGACAGGCCCTATAGTTGCGACCACTTTAGTCCTGGCTGCGGTCTTTATTCCTACGGCTTTTATGTCAGGTTTAACAGGCCAGTTTTATAAGCAGTTCGCGTTAACTATTACCATTTCAACCTTTATTTCAGCGCTGAACTCTTTGACCTTAAGCCCGGCTTTATCGGCTTTGTTGTTAAAACCTCATGGCGCCAAGCCTGATGCGTTAACCCGTGGCTTAAATAAAGCTTTTGGCAGCTGGTTATTTGATCCTTTTAACCGTCTGTTCAGCAAAGCGTCCAAAGGTTATGGCCTGATGGTGCGTAAAGTCATTCGTTTTGGTGGCATTATCGGCATTCTGTACATTGGCTTAGTTGGCTTAACTGCAGTGCAGTTCCAGCAAACCCCTACAGGTTATGTGCCAGGTCAGGATAAACAGTACTTAGTGGCTTTTGCACAGTTACCGGACGCTTCGTCTTTAGACAGAACTGAAGCTGTGATTAAAGAAATGTCCCGTATTGCGGCTGAACATCCGGGTGTAGCGAACTCTATCTCCTTCCCTGGCTTGTCGATCAACGGTTTTACCAATAGCCCAAGCGCAGGCATAGTTTTTGTGGGTCTGGAAGACTTCGATAAAAGAACCTCACCAGAATTATCAGGCAATGCCATAGCTGCAGCGTTAAATCAGAAGTTTGCCGGTATTCAGGACGCCTTTATTGCGATATTCCCGCCACCACCGGTTCAGGGTTTAGGCACTATAGGTGGCTTCCGTCTGCAAATTCAGGACAGAGCTAACTTAGGTTATGAAGAACTGGCCGCTGTGACTATGCAAGTGATGCAAAAAGCCTGGGCTACGCCTGAACTGGCCGGTGTGTTCTCCAGCTATCAGGTGAATGTACCTCAGCTGGATTTAGAAGTAGACCGGACCAAAGCCAAACAACAAGGTGTGGATCTGGACGAAATATTCCAGACGCTGCAGGTCTATATGGGCTCGGCTTATGTCAACGACTTCAACCAGTTTGGCCGGACTTATCAGGTGAATGTGCAGGCGGACGAACAATTCCGTCAGGATCCTGAGCAAATCCGTCAGCTCAAAGTTCGTAATAACGCCGGTGAAATGATCCCGCTGGGTTCCTTCATTAACGTCAAACATTCAGCTGGCCCGGATCGGGTGATGCACTACAACGGTTACACCACAGCTGAAATTAACGGTGGTCCTGCTGCGGGTTACAGTACAGGTGAAGCTCAGGCTGCTATTGAAAAAATTCTGGCTGAAACCTTACCTGTAGGCATGACCTACGAGTGGACTGAACTGACGTACCAGCAAATTCTGGCTGGTAATGCAGAACTGCTGATCTTCCCATTGGTGATCCTGCTGGTGTTTATGGTGTTGGCTGCTCAGTACGAAAGCTTAACTTTACCACTGGCTATTATCCTGATTGTGCCTATGACCTTGTTGTCGGCCATGACAGGTGTCTGGATCTATGGTGGTGATAACAACATCTTTACCCAGATAGGCCTGATTGTTCTGGTGGGATTGGCAACCAAAAACGCTATTTTGATCGTCGAGTTTGCCAAAGAACTGCAAGACCACGGCATGAAGACAATGGATGCCATTCTGGAAGCAGCCCGCTTACGTCTGCGTCCAATTTTAATGACCTCCATCGCCTTTATTATGGGTGTGGTGCCTATGGTGTTCTCGACAGGTGCAGGCGCGGAAATGCGTCAGGCCATGGGTGTAGCTGTGTTCGCAGGTATGATTGGCGTCACGATTTTTGGTCTGATTTTAACACCACTGTTTTATTACGCTCTGGCCAAACGTCGTGATCGCCAACTGGCGCAAGGCGTGGCTACTGCAGGCCATACAACAGCCATTGAGGAGACTCATCATGCGTAAAACTCTTCGTTTAACGGCCATCAGTGTGGCCTTAGCCTCCCTGTTGTTTGGTTGTGCTTCGGTAGGTCCAAGCTATGCTGCCCCTGCCACAGCCAACCAGCTGCAACTGCCTGCTGAATATAAAGCAGCAGACAAAGCTCAAAGCTGGTGGCAGCAATTTAATGATCCGGTATTAAGCCAGCTGATTGAAAAAGCCTTGCTGAATAACCAGACCTTAGCTGCGGCCGAAGCCAACGTAAAACGTGCTTATGCTGCTTTTGAAGACAGCGACAATGATTATCTGCCACGGGTGGATATCACCGCCAGTCAGCAAAACAATCAGGTGCCGGACAGTGCTGCGCAAAATGCAGGTCAAATTCAGCGTCAGGCCAACCTGGGTGGCGCTTTAAGTTGGGACCTGGATTTATTTGGCAAACTGCGCCGCGCCTCAGAAGCGGCCAATGCCAGAGCTCAGGGTGCTGAATTGGCCTGGCAGGAAGCCAAAGTGCAATTGTTAGCTCAGGTGGCCGCCAGTTATGGCGACTACCGTGGTGCTGAATTGCGTCTGACTGTGGCCGAACAAAACCTCGGCAATTTACGCCGCACTAAACAGATTATTCTGGCGCGTCGTGATGCAGGTGTAGCTTCAGATCTGGAAATCAGCCGTATCGATGCACAGATTTATCAGTTGCAAAGTGCGTTGCCACAGTACCAGTTTGCCAAAGCTCAGGCCAACGCCACTATAGCGGCTTTAGTAGCCCAGCCTGCAGAGCAGTTTGTGGTGGATACGAAAACACAAGCTTTGCCTGAACTGAATACTCCTGTGTCTTTTGCCAATCAGCATAACTACTTAAAGTTCAGAACTGATGTGGCAGTCGCCGAACGTGAACTGGCGGCCAGCACAGCAGATATTGGAGTAGCGACAGCAGAGCTTTACCCGGAGGTTTCGGTCAGTGGCTTTTTAGGTTTTATTTCCAGCCCGGGCCTGAGCCTGGGTTCACAAAACGAAGCCTGGAGCATAGCGCCCAGTTTACGCT
Source organism: uncultured Chromatiaceae bacterium (assembly GCA_946482615.1). The sequence continues at coordinate 19,009 of CAMLSF010000056.1, forward strand.
GGCAAGCCACAGAGCTGAGCTCTATTCAGTCACGTATTCGTGGTGCAGAAGCGACGCAGCAAATGGCCTTTGCCCGCTTCCAGCAAACTGTGTTTGATGCACTGGCCCAGATGCAAAGCTCACTGCAAGGCTACAGAACCAGCCGTGAACAGCAGTTAAGTTCACGGCAACAGGTTGCAGCGACTGAACAGGCTGTGCAGTTAACCCGGGCTCAGTACGAAGCCGGCACCATTGAGTTTCTCGACTTACTGGACGCCGAGCGGGAATGGTTAGCGGCCCGGGATCAGCAAGCTGTGTTGTCCGCGCAGAGCTTCCAGCGTTTAGTCTCTATCTACCGCGCTTTTGCCGGTGGTATAGAACTGGAGCAGAGCAGCGCCTCTTTGGCTCAGACCCATACACCAACTATAACTGCCAACAGAAATTAACAGTTATCGGATGTAAAGCTGATCCACAGCTTAACCACTCGACACAAGGTCAGAGTCCGGGCTCTGACCTACTATCAACCTTTGGGCGTCCGGTTAGTCCCATTCCCAACGGACGCCCCTTTTTTCCCTCCATTTGTGCCAATCACCGCACACCTATTGATAACCATTCTTATCCGCATTATTATTGGCACCGTTTTCATAACTTATTCATAAGGCTGAATCTCCGGTGTTTAAACTCAAACAACGCTTCTGGTTTTTATTACACGGCTGGGTAGGTTTACCTGTCTGGTTAATTTTTTGCGCTGTGTGTTTAACGGGCACCATTGCGGTATTCAGCCATGAATTAACCTGGTTGACCAACCCGAATTCCAGAGCAGAAAATCCGCAAAATCTGCCGGTAAAACCAGCCACCGAACTGATAGCGGCTGTCAAAGCTGAAGTGCCTGAAGCGGAAATTGGCACTGTGCTGGTGATGGAACCTTATCTGGTCAACGCCATTGTGTTTTCCACCGCCAAAGCCCCTTTTGGCATAGCTTATGTCAATCAGTACACAGGCGAAGTACAGGAGCTGAATTACGGCCTGAACTTTATTACCTTTATGCGCTCCTTGCATGGCTGGTTATTGTTCCCCTGGCACAGCAGTTACAGTGTGGGCTACTACCTGGTCAGTGGTATGGCCATACTGATGCTGGTGTCGCTAATCACAGGCTTAGTGATTTATAAAAACTTCTGGAAATCTTTTACCCAACCTAAAGTCCGGTTGAATCAGGGCCGTAAAACCCTGTTAACTGATTTACACCGTTTAGCTGGTGTCTGGTCGATTTGGTTTTTAGTGGTGATGAGTCTGACCGGGTTATGGTATCTGCTGCAGGCTATTTTATGGCACAACGACATTGAGTTTTATCATGAAACCAAAATTCTGACGGCGGCCGAAGTGCCTGCTGCGGGGCAAAAACAGACACCGCCTTATTCACTGCAAGATGCGCTGGTGATTGCCAAACAGACATTGCCAGAGTTACAACCGGCCTACATTATGATGCCGGAACACAACAGGGATTTGTATCGTATTTCAGGTTCAGGCGATTCGATATTTTTTGATCAGTATTCCTATTCTGTGGCCGTTAATCCGTGGACTGGCGCAGTCACAGATGTGCACACACCAGCTCAGATGGATGGCCTTGAAGTGCTGAGCCATATAGCGGATCCACTGCATTACGGTACTTTAGGTGGGATCTGGACCAAAATTATCTGGTTCCTGTTTGGTTTATTGTTATCCGGCATGTCGATCACAGGTTTTATGATTTGGGGCAGCCGCACTGTCAAAGCTGCCCGCGCCGAACCTGCAGTCCATTACAGCACTACAGAGGTAAATTCCTGATGGCACAACGTTCAGACAACTGGTGGCAACGTAATAAATTTAAACTCAATGGTCTGGTGTTAATTTTACCTTTCTGGTTTTTGTATCAAGCGATGAATCCGGTGTTTCCACCTTCATGGCCAACACAAAAAATCGGTGCTTTTGAAGTGACTCCTACACCATTAACCAACGATGCGCCTTATCAGCATCATGGCGAATGGGTGAAAGATTTTAGTCTGCAATTTTGTGAAGGTTGTGTTGGCAATATCCGTCAGGCCTATATGGCGATAGCGACAGAACAACCTGCCATCGAAGACTTCGCCCAGGCTGATCTGAGCATTTTGCACGGTAGCTCTTTTGCCCAGCATGTGCACGCTAAGGCAACAGCACAACCTAAAGCCGGCGATAAAGTCTGGTTATTGATTGAAGACTGGCAAGGGCAGCTGCATGTCGGCTCCTGGGACTGGCCGCAGTCTTAAT
>CAMLSF010000057.1 GCA_946482615.1 uncultured Chromatiaceae bacterium
GACATAAAAAGACCCCCAGTAATTGGAATGTCCAACTATTGGGGGTCACTTCAAACTTGCCGGCTTTCTTCAATAAACACAATGCTTTACGAACGAGCCGCCAATTCAGCCTGCTGAACCAGATACTCATCATAAGTACCGACGAAGTTACGTACACCTTTGTCGGTCAGTTCAACGATACGGGTTGCCAAAGAAGATACAAACTCCCGGTCATGGCTGACGAACAACAAAGTACCTTTGTACATTTCCAGCGCCATGTTCAGGGATTCAATAGATTCCATATCCAGGTGGTTGGTCGGTTCGTCCATCACCAGAATATTGGGCCGTTGCAGCATCAGTTTACCGAATAACATCCGGCCTTTTTCACCACCAGATAATACCCGTGTTGGCTTACTGATTTCATCCTGAGAGAACAACAGGCGGCCTAAAATACCACGGATAGCCTGCTCGTCGTCTGACGGCTGTTTCCATTGGCTCATCCAGTCGAACAGCGTCATGTCTCTTTTCTCGTCCGCGAACTCGTATTCGTGATCCTGAGCGTAATAACCAATATTGACGTTTTCAGACCATTTGACGATACCGGATTCTGGCGTTAAATCACCGACCAGACATTTTAAGAAGGTCGATTTACCTATACCGTTGGTACCGAGGATCGCAACTTTTTCACCTACTTCAATCGTCAGGTCGAGGCTTTTCAGCACATGTAAATCGTCAAAGCTTTTGTTTAACCCGTTCACTTCTAACGCTAAACGGTACAGCTGTTTCTGCTGATCAAAACGGATAAAAGGGTTCACCCGGCTGGAGGCTTTGACTTCAGCCAGCTGAATTTTATCAATTTGTTTGGCACGGGATGTCGCCTGACGCGCTTTTGAAGCGTTAGCAGAGAAACGGCTGACGAAGGTTTGTAATTCAGCAATCTGAGCTTTTTTCTTGGCGTTATCGGCCAGCAGACGTTCACGAGCCTGAGTCGCTGCCGTCATGTATTCATCGTAGTTACCAGGGTAAACACGCAATTCGCCGTAATCTAAGTCAGCCATATGAGTACAAACGCTGTTTAAGAAGTGACGGTCGTGCGAAATAATAACCATGGTGCTGTTGCGTTCAGCCAGCACTTCTTCCAACCAGCGAATAGTATTGATATCTAAGTTGTTGGTCGGTTCGTCCAGTAACATAATTTCAGGGTCAGCAAATAAAACCTGAGCCAATAACACCCGCAGTTTCCAGCCCGGCGCTATCGCAGACATAGGACCAAAATGCTGTTCAACCGGAATACCCACACCTATTAACAATTCACCGGCACGGGATTCAGCGCTGTAACCGTCCATTTCGCCAAAAGCCACTTCTAAATCGGCAACCCGCATACCGTCTTCTTCGCTCATATTTGGATCAGCGTAGATACGGTCACGTTCTTCTTTTACAGCCCAGAGCTCAGCGTGACCCATGATCACTGTATCAATGACACTGTATTGCTCAAAAGCAAACTGGTCCTGATGCAGCTTGGCCACACGGTGGTTAGGTTCAACAAAAATGTTACCGCCACTTGGCTCTAACTCTTTGCTGAGGATCTTCATAAAAGTTGATTTACCGCAGCCGTTGGCACCAATTAAACCATAGCGGTTACCGTCGCCGAATTTAACGGAGATATTTTCAAAAAGCGGCTTAGCGCCAAATTGCATCGTAATATTTGCGGTAGAAATCACAGTGTTTTTGATCCAACAAAGAGTCATATATAAGCCTTGCTGACAATTCAATGTCATCAGCAAGGCCCCAAAAATAGCGCGCTACTATACGCTTTTTCGCCATTAAACTCAAAGTATCTCTGTGTTTTATGAAGCTTTTAGTGTTGGTGACGCAAGAGCTATCCAAAACGCCGGCCTAAAGCTATACAGGCCACCACAGCCAAAGCCAATAGCCAGTGGATCCATTGCAAAGGTTCGGCCAGCAACAACGCAGACAAAGCCAGACCACTAAAAGGAGATAACAGCTGTAACTGGCTGACTTTGGCTATGCCACCTATAGCTAAGCCTTTGTACCAACAAAAGAAGCCGATAAACATGGTAAAAACAGATAAATAGCCCAGCGCCAGCCAGGACTGCAGCGACACAGCGGCATAATCCGGCTGATAAGCCCAGACCCAGGGCAGCAGCACTGGAATAGACATCACCAGCGCCCAGCAGATCACCTGCCAGCTGCCAAGTTCTTTGGATAAAATAGCCCCTTTGGCATAACTAAAACCGCATAAAAAACTCGCTAACACCAGATAACCATCAGCGAGCTGAAAAGGACCAGTGCTGTGCTGTAACGCATAAAGTGCAACACAAGCAGCCCCCAGCAGTGCAAACAGCCAAAAGCCTATACGTGGCCATTGTTTAGTTAAGTAAGCGCCAAAAAAGGCGGTAAAAAGTGGCATCACACTGGTGACCAGAATGCCGTGGCTGGCGCCGACCTGCTGCAAAGCCAGCGCAGATAACACCGGATAAGCAAAGACCGAACCTAACGCAACCAAAGCTAAAGCTTGCCATTGTTTAACGCTGGGTAGCTTTTGTCTGGTCAGCAGCAGTAACAACAGCGCCAGCAGAGCCGCGATCAAAGCCCTGCCCGCACCAACAAAAACCGGTGGCATATCCAGCACCGCCATCCGGGTGGCGGGTAAACCTGCGGAGAACATCAGCATGCCTAAACTGCCAAACCACAAGCCCTGCACCAGTGGTTTTTGCCAAAAGGATAAGCGGATTTGCTCCCTGGGTAATACAGAAACGGTAGACATCACAGACTCTCCCTGAAACTGGCTGGACAGTCAGCCAACTTCAGTTAGTATACAAAGCTAAAGACCATGACAATCAGGACAGTTGACGCTAAAAGCAACTGAACTGTACAGGTGAAAATTCCATGACAATTGCAGTCACTCAGTGGCAGCTGGATAAAGCCAGCAAAGAAAGTTTCAGCAGTCAGCTTTATCTGCAGGCGCAGCAGGCTATTCAATCCGGCCGCTGGGTTGCAGGGGCGCGACTGCCCTCGATCCGGCTTTTAGCGGCACATTTAGAGATCAGTAAATTTACTGTGTCTGAGCTGTATGAAAAGCTTTCTGCTGCTGGTTTTGTCCGCTCTCAACCCGGTAGCGGGGTTTATGTCAGCCGGTTAACCGAACAACAGCAACAACTGGAATCCAGCGCCAGCCAAAGCAGCAGACAGCAGGATGTGGCCCTGATGCGCCAGACCTTGCTGCGTGAACCTCATTGGATCAAAGCATCCGCAGGCTGGCTGTCGCCTGATTGGATGCCGGATCAGGACATACGTCAGGCAATGCGGGATTTAGCACGCCAGCCGCAGTCGTTAACGGACTATGGCCCGGCTCAGGGCTATTTCCCCTTACGTCAGTATTTTGCCCAGCGGTTAGCGCAGTTATCTATCACCACAGAACCAGCCCATATTCTGCTGACCTACAGCGCCTCTCATGCTTTGGATTTAATCTTTCGTTTGCATCTGAAACCCGGCGATTGGGTGATGGTGGATGATCCGGGTTTTTATAACTTTTTTGCGTTGTTGCGTTTGCATCAGGTGCAATTGCTGGTGGTGCCCCGCACCAAAGAAGGTCCGGACTTCGTTGTGATGCAGCAACTGGTGCAGCAATACCAGCCCAAAGCTTATTTAACCAATTCGGTGCTGTCGAACCCTGTGTCCTTAAGCATCCATCCGGCCCGTGCTTTTGCCGTGTTACAACTGCTGCAACAACATCAATGTTTGTTGATTGAAGATGATATCTACGCTGACTTTGAAACCCAGCCGGTCTCGCGTTACGCTTCGATGGCCGGGTTTCAGCCGAACAATGGCTTTGAAACCATCTACTTAGGCAGTATGTCAAAAACTTTATCCGCCGATCTACGGGTAGGTTTTATTGCTGCAGCACCTGCTACTATTGCCGCCCTGACCGACTTAAAACTCATCAGTGGTATTTCCACCTCCAATACCATGGAGCGTCTGGTTTATGCGCTGTTAACAGGAGGTGGTTATCGCCGTCATCTTGAGCAGTTAAAACGTCGTTTGCAGCAGGCCCGTAGTCTGGTGTTTTCGAAACTAAAACAGCTGGATTGTCAGTTATGGGCCGAGCCTTCGGCAGGTTTTTTGTGTTGGGTCAAACTGCCACAAGGCGTCAGCAGCAGTTTGTTGTCTGAACGTTTGCAGCAACGTCAGGTGGTACTGGCGCCGGGTTCACAGTTCAGCACTCTGCCCGATGCCGATCAGTACACCCGGCTTAATGTGGCGCAGTGCCTGGATGACCAATTCTGGTTGATACTGGCAGAAGAATTGCGCCAGGCTAAATCGACTTAAGTCGCACTGACAAATACGTTGTATTCTGACATGGTAAAGAAAAAGGATGCGGTATGGCCAAAACATCAGAGAAATCACAGATAAAATCGCTGGACTGGAGTGCCTTGCTGCAATCCGGCAACCGCATTTTTATTGGCTCCCACGCTGCAGCACCACAAGCCTTACTGGCCGATTTAATGGCCCGTTGTAAAAACCTGCACGATATAGAGCTGGTGCAACTGATGGTGCTGGCGGATAACTGCTGGGCCGAACAACGTTACAGTGATTTATTTAAAATCAATGCGTTATTTATTGCCGGTGACAAAGTCCGCAGCGCTGTTGCCGAAGGCCGTGCCGACTATACCCCCTGTTTTTTATCTGAAGTCCCGGCTCTGTTTAAAAACGAAATTCTGCCGTTAGACGCCGCTCTGGTGATGGTCAGCCCACCCGATGCTTTTGGTTATTGCTCTTTGGGCGTGTCTGTTGATGCGGTTTCAGCCGCTGTGCGTTCAGCTAAAAAAGTGATAGCGCAAATTAATCCTAAGATGCCGCGCACCAATGGCTACACCTTTATCCATCAAAGCCAAATTCATGCTTTTATCGAACAGGCTGAAGATTTACCCCAATTACCCGCGCCCAAACTGGATGAAGTGACAGAACGTATTGGCCAGTATGTGTCGATGCTGATTGAAGACGGCGCTACCCTGCAGTTGGGGATAGGCAAAATTCCGGAGGCCGTTTTACGTTATCTCGGCAACCACAAAGATTTAGGGGTGCACTCCGAAGTGATCTCAGACGGTGTAATGGAGCTTATTACCAAAGGTGTGATCAACAACAGAAAAAAGACCTTTCACCCCGGCAAAACCGTCACCAGTTTTTGTATGGGCAGCAAAGCCTTGTACGACTTTGTCGACGGCAACCCTCATGTCGAGTTTTACCCCAGCGAATATGTCAATTCGCCGACTAATATTGCCCGTAATGATGCGATGATCGCTATTAACAGCGCCATCGAAGTGGATTTAACAGGTCAGGTGGTGTCGGACTCTATTGGACACAAATTTTACAGTGGCATTGGCGGTCAGGTGGATTTCAGCCGTGGTGCCTCGATGAGTAAAGGTGGCAAACCTATTATTGCCCTGCCGTCCACTGCGAAAAACGGCACTGTCTCACGTATAGTGGCCACAATCACTGAAGGCGGAGGTGTAGTCACCTCCCGTGGCCATGTGCATTATGTGGTCACAGAGTTTGGGGTTGCTTCTTTACGCGGTAAAAGTATCCGTGAACGCGCGCTGGAGCTGATACGGGTCGCCCATCCAAAGTTTCGTAAACAACTGCTGGACGAAGTCCGCACCCATTATTGGGTGCCGCATTATCAAAAAGATTACCCCAAAGATGTGGTGGAGCTGGGTAAAGTTGGGGTCAAAACCTTAACCATAGCGGGCGAACAGTTTGACTTAAGGGCTTTAAACCCGGCGGATGAACGCAGGTTGCAGGAGTTTTTTTACTCTCATACCAAAGAAACCTTGCTGCTGCGCTACAACCACCATCCCAAGCAAATGAGCAGAGAAAAATCCTGTACTTTGGTCAGTGTCGATCAGTCGCGCGATTTAGCACTTTGTATTGTCAAACAACAAGGCTCAGTGTTAGAAATTCAGGCGGTAGGCCGTTATTACCTGAATGAAACCGACAACAGTGCTGAGGTGGCTTTTGTCACCCGCGAGCGGCATCATGGCAAAGGTATGGCCAAACGGCTGCTGGAAGAAATGATTAAAATTGCCCGGATGCGCGAACTGAACCGGATGCTGGCTTATGTGCGGGCCGACAATAAGCCGATGCAAAAGGTGTTTGAAAAAGCCGGCTTTAAACGTATTGCCAGTGGTGATCCGGATGAGGTCTATTTAGAGCTGCCATTAAAAGTAGCGGAACCAGAGAAGCAGTAAATGAGTGTAGTGATCTTCAGCCATGGCCGTTGTTTGTCGTACGACATAGGCCATGATCATCCGGAAGCCGCATCCCGTATTCACGCTGTACAGGACCAGTTATTAAGTTCAGGCCTGGAATTTGTGGTGCAGCAACGGGACGCTACGCCCGCCAGTCTGGAGCAATTGTATCTGGCGCATGACCCGGCTTATGTCGACCATGTATTTAATGTGGTGCCTGACACAGGCCATATCTGGCTGGATGACGATACACAGGCCAATGCAAAATCCCTCAATGCCGCTTTGTATTCGGCAGGTTCAGGCATTAATGCGGTAGATTGGGTGATGCAGCAATCAGGCGCTCAGGCATTTTGCTTAATACGCCCGCCCGGCCATCATGCTGAATACAGAGCAGCCAAAGGCTTTTGTATTTTTAATAACATTGCGATCGCAGCAGCTTATGCCATGCAGCAGTATGGATTGCAGCGGGTGCTGATCGTGGATTTTGATGTGCATCATGGCAATGGCACTGAAGATATTTTCCAGCATGAGCCCAGGGTAAAGTTCTTCTCCTCTTTTCAGCATCCGTTTTACCCCTATACAGATCCTGTCAGTCACACCCCATCCATAGTCAAAATGCCTTTAGCTGCAGGCACCAGCGGCGCTTTGTATCAGCAGCGTTTTAGCCAAGAATGGTTGCCGCTGATGCAGCAGTTTCAGCCAGAGCTGGTATTAGTCTCAGCCGGTTTTGATGCGCATATAGAAGATGATATGGGCCAGATGAAACTCACCGAATTGGATTATTTGTGGCTTGGGCAGCAGTTAAAACAGATTGCGGATCAGTACTGCCATGGCCGTTTAGTTTCAATGCTCGAAGGCGGCTATGAACATAGCCCATTGGCGCGTAGTGTGGTGAGTTATCTAAAGGGCCAGCTTTAGCCCCGTCGTACTTGAAGCCGCAGCTTTGTTGACTGCGCGCTCTCGCCCCTGTCACATAGACAACTATGCTCCAGGGGGCTCAATCACTTGTCGCCGCGCTGCAACTCCAATTACTTAGGGTCTATCTGCTGAGTTGAGCTCTTTCTTTATACAATCTTTATAACCTGCCCTGACTCAAAGCCTTAAAATTCTGCTGTTGTTTCACGCCGGATAAAATCTTATGGCCGCCACTATGGTGTTGGGTGCTGCAGTAAAAAGCTCAGGTCGTTACCTGATGTACAGGGTATTAGGGCATTTGTTGCTGATGTTGTCAGCGGTGAAGCTGGTGGCCATGGCGGTGTCTATTTTGTACAACGAAAGTAGCTTTTGGGTCTTTCTTGGCTCTGCAGTATTTACCGCATCCTTTGGTTATACACTGGTGTATAAAGGCAAAGACGCTAAAGATATTAAACACCGGCAATTGTTTTTACTGACTACCTTAAGCTGGCTGGCGCTTTGTGTGTTTTCCGCTATCCCTTTGTGGCTGATCGTACCCAATTGCACTTTAACGGATGCGGTGTTTGAAACTGTTTCTGCGGTCACCACCACGGGTTCTACTGTGTTTGCTGGTTTGGATACCATGCCCAAAGGTGTTTTATTCTGGCGCGCTGTGCTGAACTGGATGGGCGGTATAGGTATTATTGTGATGGCGATCGCCATTTTACCTGCGCTGAAAATTGGCGGTATGAGATTATTCAAAACTGAAAACTCGGACACTTCAGATAAAATTCTGCCACGTAGTTCCACCTTGTCAGCTGCCATAGGTACAGTTTATCTGGTGCTGAGTGTCGTCACTATGCTGGCTTATTATCTGGCCGGTATGACAGGTTTTGATGCTGTCACTCATGCAATGACTACTGTAGCGACAGGTGGTTTTGCCAACTACGATTCCTCTTTTGGTATTTATAAAGATTCACCGCAAATTTTCTGGTTCAGTAGTTTTTTTATGATGCTGGCCGCTATGCCTTTTGTACTTTTTGTAAGTTTCGCCAAAGGTGATAAAAGCTCCTTATGGCGTGACCCACAGGTACGGGCCTTTGTGGCCATAGTAGTGTTTTGTAGTGTGCTGCTGACTGTGTATCAGGTGGTGCATAACAACAGGGCCGTATTTGATGCGCTGACCCATAGCCTGTTTAATGTAGTGTCCATTATCACCACCTGCGGTTATGCCTCTGAGGACTATACGCTGTGGGGCAATATGGCCATTATGCTGTTTTTCTACCTGACCTTTGCCGGTGCTTGTTCAGGTTCAACTTCAGGTGGTTTAAAAATATTCCGTATTCAACTGGCTGCTATGTTACTGATCAAACAGTTAAAATTGCTGGTACATCCCAAAGCTGTCTGGAGCCAGAGTTATGGCGGCAAAAAGGTCGATGATCAGTTGTTGGGTAACGTTTTAGCTTTTTGTTTTATCTATTTTGCTACCATAGCCTTTATTGCTATGGCCTTATCCTTTTGTGAGCTGGATTTAGTCACCGCAGTGACAGGAGCAGCAACAGCTGTGGCCAACGTAGGTCCTGGCCTTGGCACTATCATAGGCCCTGCAGGTAATTTTTCGACTTTGCCGGATGCAGCCAAATGGTGGCTTAGTTTAGGTATGTTAATGGGACGGCTGGAAATTTTGACTTTATTAATTTTGTTTACTCCTTCCTACTGGCGGTACTGAAATGGCCAAATTATGGAAACTTCCCTATCTGCCATTCCCTTATCTGTCAGAGTTGGCCGGAACCTTGCTGCTGCCTTTAGTCATAGTGCTGCTGTGTTTACCGCTTCGGGACTGGATCAGCCCCACTGATGTTGCCATGCTGCAATTGCTTTGGGTTGCCTGGCAGGCGCAGCAGTACGGCTGGCGCTGGGCCAGCTTAACCACTTTGGTTTCTGTGCTGATGCTGAACTGGTGTTTTGTGCCGCCCTATTACACTTTTGATGTGCACGACGCCAGTTTTTTGATCAGTTTTATGGTGATGGTGTTGCTGGGTTTGTTAATCAGCCTGTTGTCTGAACGCTCGAAACAACAGGTCAAGCGCCTGCGTTATGCCATGTCACAAACCCGTGGTATGTATATGCTCGCCAAAGGTTTAGGCCAAAGGCAGGACTGGCAAAAACAATGTGCTTACACGGCCAAATTATTAAGTCGGCGTTTAGGATGCACTGTTCAGGTTGTATTGGGGCAAGAACCAAAAGCTGTGGCCGATCATGCTGTGCTCGCTGTGGGCCATCCGGCTGCGGCCTGGATTATGGTGCCACACTCCTTTTTATCCAGCCACCCGACCTTATTGCATACAGCTCAGTCTTTATTGGCGCAAAGTTATACCAGGCTGGAACTGACGGAAAAAGCGCAGCAAGACAGAGTAACAGCTCAGCTGGAGCAACAAAAAGCTATGTTGTTACGGTCCTTATCGCACGATTTACGTACGCCTTTGGCCACCATTATGGGTGCATCCAGTATGCTGGCCGACCCGGAGTTGCCCCTGAGTACAGAACAACGCCAGCAGCAGGCGCAGAATATTTACCAGCAGAGCCAGATTTTAAATCAGCATTTTGAAAAAGTACTGGAGCTGAGTAAAGCCCAGCTGACCACCCATCATATTCAGCACAGCGATTTCAGCTCTGACGATTTAGTAGCAGGAGCACTCGCCCGGCGTGGTGATCAGGCGGCAGAACTCAGTGCTAATTTACAGTGCAGCTCTTCAGCACCTTTAAAGGGCGATCTGGAACTGTTGGAAATAGCGCTGGCCAATATGCTGGAAAATGCCTTGCGCCACGGCGTTGCTCCTTTTGAATTAAGCATGGGCCAGAGTGCTTCAGGCTGTTTTATAAGGCTCAGTAACGGCATTAAATCTGCTGTGCCAGCGGCCCGGGATAAAGGCCATGGTTTGGGGCTGAATATTTGTCAGGCGGTTGCTGCTTTGCATCAGGGCAAGTTTGACCTGAACATCGATCAGGCATCAGAGAAAGTAACTGCAGCTATGGAGTGGCCATTATGATCAATACAACAGCCTTACCCATTCAGTTATTAGTGCTTGAAGACGATCCGGGTTTACAAAGCTTTTTACACACCCTGCTGCAAAGTCAGGGCTATCAAAGCATGATCCAGGCTGAAGGCCAACAAGGTTTTGCCCTGCTAAAAAATCATAGTTTTGACTTAATTCTGCTGGATTTAGGTTTAGCCGATATGGATGGCATTGAATGGCTGCAGCAACTGCGCAGCTGGTCCGAAGTACCTGTGATTGTGATTTCAGCCCGGGGTAAAGAGCAGGACAAAGTAAGGGCGTTAGACTCTGGCGCGAATGACTATGTGACCAAACCTTTTAGCTCAGCCGAGCTGTTAGCACGTGTTCGGGCCACATTACGACAACAACAAAAAACCGCCAAGCCTTTAGCTTTTGCCGATATCAGGCTGGACCCTGTGCAACGCATCGTCACCAAAGCTGGTGAACAGGTGCATCTGACCAAAACCGAATACGATATTTTATTGCTGCTGGTGCGGCATTTAGGTTCAGCTTTGACACACAATCAGATTTTGCAGCAGGTTTGGGGTGAACATTACCAGGACAGACCTGAATACATCCGGGTGCATATGGCGCAGCTACGGCAAAAACTGGAAGATAACCCTTCAGCGCCACGGCATTTAAAAACCGAGGCTGGCGTGGGCTACAGGCTTTGTGAGTAGGCCGATTAATCGGGCTTAGGGCATACAATTTCCCAAAGATGCCCATCCGGATCACTGACATAACCTATATAGCCACCAAATGATGCATCTATCGCAGCAGCTACCGGAGCGTCTCCGCCATATTTTACGGCTTGCTCAAGTGCATGATCTACGTCCTGTTTCGTTTCAACCGCACAACTTATGATGGCAGGCGCTGAGTTGCCGGGTAAAAGTGCAGCTCGTCCTGCTTTGATGCTATATGACTCGTAACTTGTTTTTTCCATTAAAAAAACGGACAGATTGGGAAATTCCAGCGCAATAATCCCCTGTTCTATTTTTGCATCTGAAAAGCCAAAAACGCCTTGGTAAAAAACAAGAGTTTTCTCCGGTTCTGTCACAGGAAGACAAAGTACAGTAGTTTTAATCTTCATAAGCGCTCCTGATCCCCTGCTTGTAGCAGCTCCTATACCTATTCAGCTTCTATTTGGGTTGAATTATTTACCTCATTTTTATCTTTTCTATGGTTTTCAAACATCTCTATCGCACTTTTTAAGAAACCAAACATACCTAAAGCCAAGACTATAATTCCGACAGACATGTCCTTTAACACGCCCTGTTCTGAACTGAAATATCCAATCAGTCCAAGGAGCAGAAACAGCATAATCATCATGCACATAAGTATTATCGCGATTTTCCCCTTTTTGGGGTTTTGCCATATATGAAGTGAGACTTTGTTCTGGGTTTTCGTTGTATCCTGTAATGAAGAAAAACTGATCCCCAGCCCCATAAAAATTAAAGCCGAATTTAGATTATCAAACAGCAAAGCAGGGTTTTCTTTTAGTTTTTCGAATCCGGACAGATAGGGAATAAAGGAAAAATACAGTGCAGTGAGCATTAATGGATACTGCAAGTAACTGATGTACTGAAATGCCTGTTTAAAATTCATTCTTTTCACTCTGTTAGTATATTGCCTTGTTGCCCTGTCAAATCAACCGGGTGTCGCCTGTTGTTGTTCAAACGAAATCACCATAAATTCAGCAGGCCGAACCACTGCCACCATGACCGTTATCCGTAGATAGCCGTTCAGTACATCATCTGCCGTCATGGTCGAGCCTAAGCCAACATTAACATTGAAAGCGTCAGCAGCAGTGGCACCTTGTAAGCCCCCCTCTTTCCAGACACCGGTTAAAAAACTGCTGATCATGCTTTTCAGTGCTGCCCAGGTATTGGCATCGTTCGGCGAAAAAACATAGGCTCGAGCGGCTAACTTGATCGATTGCTCGAGAAAAGTCATGGTTCTGCGCACGGCAATATAGCGCCAATCCTGACTATTGCCATCCAGTGTTCTGGCTCCCCATATCAATATGCCCTGGCCGTTAAAAAAACGGATGGCGTTGATGGACTTGCCTGAAACTGCGTCAATATTCAGGTTTTCCTGCTGGCTATCCGTCAAACGTATAGGTAAAGACACAGCACCAACAATAGAAGTATTGGCCGGAGAATTCCAGACGCCGGTCTCTTGGTCATTCACGGTATAAACACCAGCCATAGCGCCACTTGGCGGCAGTATATTGGCCGAACTTAATACATGATTGATGATCTGGCCATAGACAGGGCTGGCGACCAAAAGAGCAGCCTGCAGCTGACTGTTTTTCAGAGGGTTAGCAGGAGGTGTTTGGATCGCGGCAAGAATTTGCGCAGCGGCCGGATTTGGCGCCGATGCGGGGTTCAGAAAAGGCGCAAGCTGACTGGTATCGCCACCAAATAAATTCGTAAAATCTATATCGCTTGACTGCATCACCGTAGTGCCAATAAAGGGGTAATAACTGATGCCGTAGTTAAGCCCTACAGTGCCGGTACTGTTGCGGAAGTTTTGAATGTCATTGCTGTATAAAACAGGATCCGGGTTTGCACCACCAATGACATCGAAGATACATACAGCTGTTTGCATAGTGTCTGCCTGCAACAACATACTTTGCATCAAACTGGCATTGTCGCTTAACGACAGCAGTGTTGCCTCAGGGCAGATATAGATAGTGGGTTCAGGTTCATTTTTTAACAAAGCCAAACCACGTTGCAAATCGGCTACTAACACATTCGGGTTCATCAGAGTCGCCGCAGGATCTGTGACGGGTTTTCCGCTGGCCGGGCCATAACTCCCGACTGCGACTATATAGGCATCTCCTCCGCCATTTTGATAAAACAAACGAATGCTGTTGTACAGATAATAAATTGTATTGGGATCAGGCAATACCACATAACACTGCCCGTTGAGCGTTAAAAACTCCCCACTTTTAGGGGGATTCTTTTGCGCAACCAGATAATACTGAGGGCTATATTGTTTGGCAGGATCCGCTGGCGGTAGTGGGTCAGGCAGCATAAAAATCGCCTGAAATTCGGCGAAGGAACTAATCTTTACGGCCTTGTTGTAATACGACTGCCCCTGCCATTCTGCCTGTGGCGTATAACCAATAAATGCCGGTACAGCAGTGGCGACCGGAACTACAGAATTTGGAAATCCATTAATCTCATTGATATAAACACCGGGTGTTGCCAAGGTTGTGGCCATTTTTTGTCGTCCTTTTTCTGGGTGCCGCTTCACAAAGTTTTATCAGTTGAGAGCCTTTTGTAGCTCTGTGGTTGTGACTACTGTGGCGTACTCACCATGAAGATTTGCTAATGCCATGGCATGTACTTCCTCAGCACTGCGTAAAACTCCATTGTAGTCCGGCTTGGCAAACGCAAAAGTTGCATCAGCGGCCACATAAGTTTTAAAGCCAAGATTACCAGCTGTACGAGCTGTTGCTTCGACAGAATTGTTGGTGCTTACGCCAACTATAGCAACTGTGTCTATGCCTCTGACCCTGAGCCAACGCTCAAGCCCGGAATGAATAAAAGCGTCCGGCACATTCTTTTCAACGACATATTCGCTGGTTAATGGTTGTAAATCCTGCTGGAACTCAACACCGGGTTGTCCAGGCCAAAACGGAGATCCGGGTGTTCTTGAAATATGACGAACATGAACAATGGGGGCTTTCGCGTGTCGCCATGCATTCAAGGTTCCGGCTATGGCCTGCTCGGCTAGCGGGTTATTGCGAACACCTGCTGAGGCCTCAAGCATAGCACGCTGCATATCAATAATGATGAGGGCCGGTCTGTTCATAAGCGAATGGGTCCTGAGCTTTAAGCCGCGCGGTTTGACGTAAAAAGCGTCCGAATGAACGCTCGCATTTGCGGCTGGTTTGGAGTGCAGCGGAAAACCAGTCCGACAACATGCGCTTGTTATGTTTGTCTGAACAGAATAGTTTTCCGAACAATTTCATTAATGCAAGTTTCTGCTTTTTCTTCATCTACAGTTCCCAAAAGAATGGCTTCTGAAACCTTAATAAAGTCAAAATTTTCTTCTGATGATTTTGAAAGGATAGTAACACTAGCCCCGTAAATTTCTTTTAGTATTGTTTTTTTAATATTAATAGCCATCAAGCAAGATTCACTTGAAATTGAATCATGGACTATCAGGAAGTCAATATCCCCATAAGATGTACTTGACTTAAAATATGAACCAAACCCATATATCAGCATTGCTAAATATTAAATCCAGCCATTCTCTTGAAATTTCTCCCTTTCATATTTGGTGAGATACTCCCAATAATTTGGCATGTTAAGTGCTGCCATAAAACCGCCAATATCATAAACGCCCACTTGTTCGCTCATGCAGTGACGTTTTACATCGAAAGTGTAACCACACCAGTTCGAGCTTATTATAACTGCATCTAATTTACCCAACTCCATGCAACTCTCGATATATTCAGCAACGTCAAACGAATAGCACTCGCAAATAAAAGTCCTTATTGTCGTTCCATCTGAACGCTGAATGTCATAGAGACTGGGGTTGATCTTTCTGATCGAATTAACCTTGCTGTGCTCACTCATCCTTGATTCAAAAAAACTGTAGTTCCCGTAGTAACTCATCCATGGAAATTCATTGTTATGTGCAGGCACACTATTCTCCTAATACAAGCTCTTCAAATTCCTTCGGGAAGCCAACCACAGCTTGATAGGGTATTTCATCTCGCACCCATTTTTCATAGCTTTCTACATGAGATATAAACTTACTTACGATTCTCTGCTCTGCACGTGAAAACAACACTCGGTTTTCAATTAGCAACTTCATTGCCTCACGATTATTTGGAACAATTATCGATAGCCTAGATGAAGTCCATAACGCATAAATTGCGTCATTATTCGGGTGCTTTTTAGCATTATCAGACAAAGGGCCGAATTGCTCCCAAGCTTGATGGTTTTCGGCCAAGAGAATTGAAAGCTGATCTTTCAGCTGATCTACTTCCTCGATCTTTACGCCATCTAATCGATTTGCAACTGAAGTTTCGTGCTCAACTTTCATTTCGTGAAGCATTTCTACTGTGTAGTACTCTTCGTTCTCGGCTTTATCAATTAAAGTGTGGTGAGTCGGGCATAGTAGTATTAGGTTTTCATAACTATCCCTCTCTTTGTCGGTTTGGTTCTCATCATAACGATTCGAGCCTGGTTTATTGCCTTTTATATGCGCCATTTCGCCCAACGTATATGGTGCATATCCAGCTGCTTCCGGAACTGTCAGCTTTTCAATGCACGCAGAAAATGAGCAGCGACCTGCTGCATTTGACCAAAGTAGTTTGATTGATTTATCGGATATCGCCACAAGCGCTCCTAAAGTGACGGGCTGAAAACATAACTATAAGCTTTGGGGCGGCTGGAGCTCAGCGGAAGCCGTCCCAGCCGCATTTGCGGCGACAAAAGCGCCTTGTTAAGTGGCTTTTAACTATTAAGTCCGTTCTAAATCGACTGGCTCAGAAGAGTAATGTATCAATCCACAAGATTCACTTAGTACCATCACACCAGAACCCAAATAGGCCCATTCGTTTTCTGGATATGCTGGCGAATACTCTTCTGAGTCTATTGAGAACACAACGATACCACTACTGCCATCCTCAAAAATGACCTTGTCGTTTAAATGTATTCCTGTTCCGTCGCGGTATTTCATTTGTCACTTAACGCCCGCCACAAACGCGAGCAACTTGTTGCGAGTCGAGCCGCAAAGTGGCGTTTTGATGGCGATTGTTAGGCAACATTATTTGGGCATTCCTGTGTTTATATTTTTTACAACTTGCTCGACGCAAACAAGAAGAACTCCGACAATATATGCGATGCCAAGACCATACTGATATTTCAAAAGTGTGCTTTGGATAGCGTCGAAAGACACCTGAAAGATTAAAGCTACAAAACATAGACCTATCGAAATAGCTATGACAAGAGCAATACCTGTTGCAAACACGCTCCGAACAAATATTGACATAAATTTCTGAACAGTCACTCTAATTGAATTCCGAATTGTGGCCTAACGCAAAGCTTTGGGGCGGCTGAAGCACAGCGAAAGCCTTCCCAGCAGCGATAGCTGCGACAATAGCGCCTTGTTATGACTTTGCACTATTGTGTCGCTCTATTGTCATTATCTTTTTCCAGCAAAGATTTAGCATATGCCATTACTGACTGATATTTAGGGAATAGTTTGTCTTTGATAATTATTTCCATATCAGAAACATTATTGTCATGAAGGTAAACAAATTCACTCCTAATTTCTCTTAGTTCGACGAGCATCAGCCTGTAGGTATTTTTCTTGGTTTCAACCTGGAACAATGCGTCAAAAGCTGTTGTTACAGTAGATAAAACCCCCAAGACAAGTAAAGCATTCAATGCACACCGACTAACTTGAAGGTTTTCGCCATTCCATCCCGACACTATAGTTATTGCGGCTCCTACAACAATCAAGAATGCCCGTAAAATATAATATATTGCTCGAAAGCGATCCGCCTTACTGTCAACTCGAACAATGTCGTGTTGCAGTTGCTTATAAAAATTGTGCTCAATGGAGTTGTTTTTCATATATTTTCACTCAAGCTGATCATTTATAATTTATACGTCATAACTCCCGCCTAAAGGGCGAGCAACTTGTTGCGAGTCCAGCGGACGAAGGCCGCGATGTTTGAGGCGCTTGTTATGTGTATATTTACACTTAAGGCCAAGTCCGACAACTTAAAGGGTTTCCGCCTTTATCGAAACCCCAGTCAATGATAATCATAGTTTCGGGGTTTACTACATTATATGTGAGGCATTTCCCCACCCATTCTTTTCTAGGGTAAGTGATAAGAACTTCTTGAACGCTGTAGTGATAAATTAAATTACCATTATCGTCTTTGGTAATATGAGTCAATCCTTGTCCTGAGACTAAGTAATCCGCACGAACTAATTTACCTGAGTCTTCCCATTTAAATGGTTCGGTTCTAGTCTCTTTTTTCCCAATTAGACTATTTTTAAAATCTACGTAATCTTGATGTCCTGCAGCACAACCAGCTAAGCCTAATACGGCTATTAGATAGTAAATAACGTATTTCATTCTTGAACTCAAACTCGGATTCGCCTTATGCACATAACGTTGCCCGCAGCGGCGAGCGTAGCGAGTCCAGCAGCCAAAGGCTGCGTGCTGCCGGGCCTTGTTATGTGACGAGTCGTAAGATGATGTTATTCTTGAAATTCCCACGGGATTTCCTTTTTGAACAGCGCAATTGCTTGCTCTACAAGCTCAAGATCAAGTTCCATTTTATAAAGGGTTACTTCTCTGGTCTTTTTAGTGTCATCTCGAAAGACCTCCAGAAGCATGTCGTTGCCAGAATAAACCTCTATTCCGATCCCATCCCGACCAGAGCCAACATCACTCGCCACAATGTACTTTTCGATTTTGGAATGTTCAGCCATGCTCGTTACTCAACGATTCCCACATAACTACCAAAGCAGCGGCGCGCGTTAGCGCGTCCAGCCCGCAGGGCGATGCTGCCTTTGCTTGTTATGTGTTTACTTGACTTCGTTGACATAGATTTTGTACTCCTTTCCACGATCGTCAAAAGCCAACATGTACTTTCGCTGCCCTGCAGGCCATACGAACTTTAGTGATTCAAGCTTTTCTAGCTCTACATTGTGTGATACCAGGTGCCTTTTGAGTGAATCACCCCAATAGCAAATTGACTTTTTAATGCGATCGCTTGCCATAATATCGGGAGAGAACTTTCGTGTTTTCCAATCGACTTCTATGTCGTGGCCTTTGCGATGAATATTTACAAGTTCATCAATTACATAGTCGTTATCTACATAGTTCATAAGACTTGTAAAGCTATGACCAAAGTTATGAATTGCTGAATAAATATTCTTATACTTCATCGCTACTCTTTACATATAACTACCAAATTTAGCGCGGAAAAACGCGCATGCGTTTTGCCGTCGCAGCCCATGCGTAGCATGGGCGATTAACATTTGCTTGTTAGGGCCGACAACCGCCTCAATCATACGACCCATTATAAATATCTAAACTTAAAGCAATTCTACGTTGGCCAAGTGCCAACATGATTTCAGGTGATAAGCTCAAACCATCATTCCAGTTGCCCATAAACAAGCCGCAGAACATATCAACTTTGTAACTTTTGCGGAGTTTTTCCCATGTAGCAAAGTCACTTGTTAGTTGGGATAAAATTTCCTCAATCTGGGCGTTTAGATCTTCAGGCTCTCTCTTTTGAGCATGTAAATGCCAACTACCTGTTTTGGCAATCCGCACCTTTCCGCTGGTTTTACCGACCTCTTCATCACCTTTAATTTTGCTTTTAGTTGGTTTAGCACCAAGCAAGTTGGAAATGTCGTCGGGTATCAAATCATCCCCGAAAATCCCGCAGAGCTGCTTGTGAATATTCAAGTGCACCCATAAAAGGCCCTAACTCTTTAGCGTCTTATCCGGCGTTCACGACGGATAAGCGTCTGTTGAACGGTGGGTGCGCCCTTCATTGGTACATTTGATGCTAATGGAATTTGTATATTTAGGGAACAGCTGCTTACAAGATTATTTTGGACAATCTGAAGCAGTCTTTCGCGGTCTTTCTGTCATTTCGTATCTCATCACCTGTTTAATCTAGTGAGTATTTGCCTGCTTTCAGAGCATTCTGACAATGCATCTCCCTCCCGCTTTCCCGGGCTCATCGTCTCGCTGCTCCTAACTACCAGTCTTCAACTATCGGGTGGTCCGGTGTCTAGCCGCTTGAGTAATCCTGCCAGTTGTAACACTCCACCTTTGCAGTGCGGGCAATACCATTCCGGCTCCGTTGTCGCCTCTGGTTTCTTTCGAGGTAATGCGTCCTTCGGTTCCTGCGCTTTGATTAAGGCCAGTTTCTCTTTACGGCTTTTATTGCTCAGCCAGCCGAAGTGCCGTATGCGCATCAGGCCTTTAGGCAGCACGTGACTTAAATAGCGCCGGATAAACTCTTCGCCACTGACCGTCATTACTTTTTTCTGGTTTCCGTCCTGGTAATCCTTGTAACGGAAGCTAACGCTGTGTTCATTCATCTGCACTAAACGACTTTCATGCAACATGCCTTTGCGGGTATAGCGCCCCAGGTAGCGCAGCACGGTTTCAGGTTTACACAGGCAAGCTTTGCTAAACACTGACCAGGGCTTGGCCATTAACGCCTCGCTGGTGGCAATCTGTATCTTTGCATCCCGAAGTGCAGCCAGCATTTTGGCCCTGAACACCGTCGACAAGGCTTTCACAGGAAACAGATACTCTTTATCAATCACTTGCCATCGACCTGTGGTGCTCAGCATTCCACCTGGAATTAAACAATGCAGATGAATATGCTGGCTTAAAGTCTGGCCCCAGGTATGCAAAACTGCAGTCATACCTAACTGTCCGGCGTGTTTGCGGTGGCGCTCTGCAAACTTGTTCAGTGTTTGCCACACCGCTTTGAATAAGCATTGATAAAGCGCTTCTTCTTTAAAGTGGCTGATAACGTTCAGTTCATGTGGCAAGGTGAATACCAGATGGAAGTACTTGGCCTGCACTAAATTCTCTGCCTGCGTATCTATCCATTGCTGGGTGCGCTGCCCCTGGCAACGTGGGCAGTTGCGGTCACGGCACGAGCAGTACACAAGTTGTTGCTGGTGGCACTGTTGGCATTCCCAGAGTTGTTGGCCCAATGCTGCTGTTCTGCACTGCAGAATATGCTGACAGGCTTTTTGCTGTTGCGTGCTCAGTCTGTGGCTTTGCTGATAACTTGGCAGAAACTGCTGCAGTACATCTGCAAGATACAGGCTCATGGCGCAGTACAGTGCGCAAGTAAATCCCGCGCACCACTGCCCATTTCTGGCAACCAATGCAAGTAGTTCTGCGTCGTTTTCAGATTGCTGTGCCCAAGCTGGTTTTGTAATTCATGCAGCGGCATACCAGCCGTTAATTGATGAGTGGCATAAGCATGGCGCAGTGAATGTACACTGCAGTTTTTTCCAACCCCAGAGCGCTTTGCAGCCAGGCGAAAGGCTTTCGCAATACAACTGCACGACACGGGCTGGTCCATGCCACGACGTGAGTAAAACAACCAGTTCCGTGGCCGGTACTCCAACCAGTAACTCCGAAGCAGCTCAAGAACAGATGGCGTCAACAGCACATATCGGTCTTTGTCGCCTTTGCCACTTTCCACTTTGAGCACGGAGCGCTTACCATCAACATCCTTTACTTTGGTATGGATAAGCTCCATCAGCCGCAGTCCTGTGCCGTAATACACCCACAACATGGTTTGATATTTGGGGTCTTCGCAACAAGTGATGATTTGCTGCACTTCAGACGCACTTAGCAAGGTCGGCAGCTTATGCGCTCGCTTGGGTAAAGGTTTGGTGATGGTAAAACTGCGGTGCAGCACATGCTCAAAAAAGAAATGGATGCCGTTCAGTTGAATATGAATGGTGTTACGTGACGCTTTTTTCTCCAGCGTCAGGTACGTAAAGTAGGCTTCAAGCTGAGCCTCCGTCAGATAATCCGGTCGCTGTTGGTAATAACGACTGATTTGTTCTACTGCATAAAGGTAGGTTTCTTCAGTACGTGGCGATAGACCACGCAGCCGACATTGGTCGATCATTGCCTTGCGTAAAGGGGTCATGATGATTCTCCGGTTGTCTTGGGAACAGTCCCGGAGTAAGTGTGGAAGTTCAGGCTCAGTCTGTGAAATCAGGCTCCGCGTAGCGGCTTAGTTCAACAATTTAATAGAAGG
>CAMLSF010000058.1 GCA_946482615.1 uncultured Chromatiaceae bacterium
CTCAGGCCACAGTGTTTTGTGGCCTGAGTTTTACTGCATCAACTTTTAGGGGCATCCTGCATTTTGGCTACAGCCAGTGCATCAGCCATAGTATCTACGCTATAAATCTGCATAACGCCTTGAGTGGTTGCGGCCTGCGCCAGAATATTTTGTTGCTGCTGATTACTGACTGCGTTCTCAAACAAAATACCTGTGGAATGAGCCATGCTCTGGTACAAAGCCCCCATCGCCATGGCTGGAGCTTCTGCTACTACCTGAACATTGCTTTGGGTGACTGCATCTGTGATTTGGCTATTGACTGTATCGGCCATTCTAATTCTCCTTTGTTGAGTCTGTTCTTACTGCTTTTGTCAAAGCAGGATGTTTTCAATATTGTTTAGTTAACTTGTTGTTTTATCGTCAAAAGCTGTTGAGACTGAGCCAGCTGCTGCGGTCATTTCACGCGCAAAAGTAGTTAAAGCCTGCAATGCATCTGTGACTGCATTTAATGCAACTTTGCCCTGATCTGTGGTTTTTTCCTGAGTGGCCAGTTGTGCCGCTTTCGCCAGTGCCACTAACAAAAGTTGCTCGCTGCCTTGCAAAAAAGAACGCATATCTTCAAGCATTAAAGCCGCTGTCTGATTGGCCATAATCCGGCTTGCTGCTGATGCAAGTTGCGGGTTGGCCTGGATCAGGTGCTGATAAACGGCTTGAATTTGTTCGTTCGTCTGGTCCGGATCTGAGTGGGTCTCTGCTGTGCTGGTCATTTGATGGCTCCCGGCTTAGCTTTTCAGCACTTTAACGGCCTGAGCCACAATAGCCGGATTAAGCTGATTCAGGTTCTGCTGATTGCTGACTGCGTTATGCATGGCAAGCCCCAAAGCATGAGCGCTGAGCTGATATAAAGTGGCGATAGCCTGGCAAGGAGCATTGCTCAGTACAGTGGTATTGGTTTGGGTTACGGCATCGGTGATTTGCGGATTAACAATACTCATGGTTTCTCCAGTTGGTGTTTCAGTGGTGGATATAAAGCTGCTTTTTTGTAGCTTTTTGTGATGTCCCTGAGGCTACTTTGTCAATGGCACTGACGGCCGGACTGCTAAGACTATAGGTTGTAGTTGATATAGGTGCAAATTGAGTGGCGAAACAAAGACTTTTCCTGTGATCGGAATTTATCAGTGAGGGTGAATATTTCTCCGTTTGTGAGTTGACAGTCTATTAATCATACAATAGCATGATTTGAGAAATGATAAAAAAATACCTCAAAGGTCTGCTGTGTTTTGACCGGGAAGGTGTACTAAAACCACGACAAGGGGAGAAGAAGCTCATGTTTAAGCGATCCGTCTTAAGCAGCGCTGTATCTATGGCTATGGTTTTTTTAAGTCAGCCAGTGACAGCAGCGCAAGAAGACAACAAAGCAACAGAAGTCGAAATCATTGAAGTTAAAGGTATTCGGGGCAGTCTGAATAAGGCGCTGGGTGTAAAGCGTCACAACGAACAAATTGTTGATGCCATAGTGGCAGAAGACATAGGCAAGTTTCCGGATAATAACGTGGTTGAATCCTTGCAGCGTGTGACAGGTGTACAGGTCACTAACCGTGGTTCAGGTGAGATTTCCGCTGTCTCCATTCGTGGTTTAAGTGATATCACCACCACAGTCAACGGACGTAATATTTTTACCGCTTCAGGCACTGCAGTCGCACTGCAGGACATTCCAGCCAGTTTGCTAAAACAGGTGGATGTCTATAAAACCCGTTCTGCCAGTCAGATTGAAAGTGGTATAGCCGGTGCCATTGATGTCAAAACGCACCGGCCTTTTGATTTTGACGGCGCTAAGTTTATTGCCAACGCCCGCGGTATTTACACCGAACAAAATGAAGAAATTAATCCGACATTCAGCGCTTTAGCCAGTAACAACTGGGAACTGGACTCAGGTCAGTTTGGGGCTTTGGTGAATATCTCCTATTCCAGAATGCGCTATCGTGATCAAAGCGTGACAGCCGGCGCCATGTTGCCCTTTATGACAGAAAATCCGGCGGCGCCTTTTACTCCGTACGAACGCATTTACCTTGATAAGCCAGGGGTCGCCGAAAATCCAATCTGGCAACCGGGTTTATTAGCTGGTTTACCATCAAACCAGGGCGCTACTTTGGATATCAATGGTGTGGCAACCCCTTACTTGCTGAGTCGTGATGCTATATTCCAAAGTGACTACAATGGTGAACGTGAACGTCCTGCAGCCAACATCTCCTTGCAGTTTGCTCCGAATGAAAAATCTGAGTATGTGTTTGAATCCTTTTATAACGGTTTTCGTAACGAAGGTTTTAATAGCCTGTTGTTCTCCTTTGCTGACTGGTGGGGCGGTTATGAAAATATGACACCTTCTCAGGCCGCTGCTGCTGCCAATGTGCAGTTGCATCCGGGCACTAATATTGTCAAATCCCGTTCTGTCAACGATCCCTGGGTCTTTACCAGCGGGGATTTATCTACAGGCAAAACCGACAGCTACCTGCATGCTTTCGGTGGTACATGGGATCTGTCCGATTACATGACGTTAAAATCTGAGCTGGTCTATCAGGACAGTGAATACAACAGCGATTTTTTTGCCATGCGTTTTGTGCGGCCTGGCAATAACTACAAACTGAATGTCGACTTTAATGAAAACGGTGGTATTCCTGGTTTTAACTTTGAAGACAATCCGGCGACCGCAGCTATGGATGAGTCCAGTATGGCCGATCCATCTGCATACCTGACCGATAGCATGTATGACAATGCTAACAAAGACGAAGGGGATGCTGTTACTTTTACCTCTGATTTGTCCTATCGGCTGGATGGTTTTTTCACCACAGTAGAAACAGGTGTACGTTACGACAAGCGTGGGGCAACTACCTCATTCAGCCGCCAGGATCGTTGCTGTGGTGGAGCCGTGAATGTGGGGACAATAGAAGGGCTGGCTTCGATCAACTCTGGTTTTATGGATGGTGAAGCCAATGTACCTACCACCTGGGCTGTGGCCAATGGTTATTATATCCGCAATAACGCTGATGAGTTCCGTACTATGTACGGCTTAAATAAACTGGATTTGCAGCGTTCTTTTGATATTGATGCCACCACTTTGTCTTTGTATCTGCAGGGAAAATTTGAAACCGATGTCGCAGGTCGTGCACTCAACGGTGAAATCGGTGCCCGTTATACTGGTATTGATACAGACTCCACCTTCTATCAGGAAAGTGCTCCTGGAACAGTGCAAAACACCACTGCTGGCGAGAGCAAAACCCGTAAAATTCTGCCTAGTCTGACCGCCCGCTATCAGCTGACTGATGACTTGCAGGCCCGTCTTGCTTATACCGAAACTTTACGTTACCCGGCCTTTGGTGATTTAAATCCGCTGATCATCTACAACGAAGATGTGACTGGGATTGGTTATGGTACTGCAGGGGGCGGTAATCCGGATTTAAAACCTACCGAGTCGAAGAACTATGACCTGTCACTGGAATGGTATTTTGCTGAAGCCAGCTCTTTGTACGGTACTTTGTTCAGACGTGACATTGATGGCTTTGTTGTTGGCTTCCGCCGTTCTGTCACAGCGCCAAAATCAGCAACAGATCCAACACCTTATAAGTTTGTACTGACGCAACCATACAATGCTTCTAATGGCGAGTTGTCTGGTGCTGAAATTGGTCTGGTCTGGTTCCCGGACTACTTACCTGAAGCTTTAGATGGTTTTGGTGTGCAGGCCAGTTATACACGCTTGTCTTCACAACAAACCACACCTGATACCAACAGTGAAGGTGAAATTACCGGCTACAGAGACACAGACCTGTTTGGTGTGTCGGACTCGTCATACAGCCTGGTGCTGGCATACGATAAAAACGATTTGGGTATGAGATTATCTTACTCATGGCGTGAAGGTTTCCTGGCAAACTATGAAGCGGCTCTGTTTGCCAATCCACTGGAAATGCGCCGTAAATCTGAAGCCAGTATGGACTTTCAGTTAAGCTACAAACTGACAGAACAGTTTGAGATCACGCTGGATGGCACTAACCTGACTAATGAGCTGTATCAAAGCTACTACGGTAATAACGCCACTACAGGTAACTTTGGTACAGCTTTATACAGCCGTACTTTCGCCTTAGGTGTTCGTTACAGCATGTAAGCTAAAAGCTTAAGTTAACCTTTGAAACACCGGACTTAGTGCCGGTGTTTTTTTTCAGTTGCAGAAGCCCTGTTCCAGAACCTCTTGTTCAGTACCAGAAAAATGGCTTGCTCTGCAAATTCTCCCGGCCTTCCCTGTATTAATTCTTCAACAGTCTGGTATTCTGGCGGCTGAACTTGTTATTGCAGGTTTTATCGTTTTTAACTGCGACAGACTGTTGTACATTCAGGCACAAGGCGGGATATGAAGCAGCGGACCTTTTTTGATTTTTCAGCCAGCACCGACATGATAGCTTTGACCGCTAACCAACTCAGGCGATTAAAACAAATCGTTTGGATTTGTCTGGTGGCTGTGATCTGTGGGGTTTTCCCTTCAGGCCCAAAGTCATCTGCTATTTTGCTGGTCACAGCTCTGGGTCTGGCCTGCATTTTAGTGTTGCTTTACCTATCTAAAGTCCGTTTTGCCACAGGTGCCTTGTTGTGGCTGTTGACCTTAATGATCTGCAGCCTGATCAGTATCAATTTAGGTATTTTTGATCTGATGCTGCTGGGTTATCCGCTGGTGCTGGCTTATGCAGCTATGTACAGCGGCCGGCGTTTTTATCTGCTGTTATTTGGTTTTATTCTGTTGTTTTGCTCTACTCTGGCTCTGGCTACTTTGTATGGCTGGATCGAATTCCGTCAGCCCCAGCCCACATTCAACACTTTTGTCACATTAAATATTTTGCTTATTGTCAGCGGTTTTACCATGAGGCTGATCGCCCGTGATACCAAAGATGCTTTATTGCAGTTAAAGCAGGAGAACGAAAGGGTCGTAAAATCTCAGCTGGAAATTCAGCGTTTGGCTCAGCATGACCCTCTGACCGGATTAGTAAACCGGACTCAATGTGAACTGGCATTCCAACGAGCTATAGCGGCAAAACCTCAGGAACAGGTCGCCTTATTGTTTATTGATTTAGATAATTTTAAGCCTATTAATGATGCTCTGGGGCATCAGGCTGGTGACGAAGTATTAAAGCAACTGGCAGCTGCTTTGCGCTCTGAGTTGTCGGAACAGGATATAGTGAGTCGCTTTGGCGGCGATGAATTTGTGGTGATCTTAACCCAATGGCAACAGCTGTCTGAGCTTGAGCAATCTGTACAGCGCATACTGCAAAGCTGCCAGCAGGAATTTGTGATACAGCAACAAAAAGTCCAGTTATCGGCCTCAGTGGGCCTGACTTTGTCGCCACAGGACGGTGCCGATTTTCATCAGCTGTGTAAAAAAGCAGATACTGCTATGTATCAGGCGAAAAAAATGGGGCGTAACAGATTCTGCTGGTATCACTCCGATATGGAGCAACAACAGCTGGATAAGTTTAATCTGATGATGCGTCTGCGCATGGCCGTCAAACAGCAGATTTTTACTGTGGCTTATCAGCCAACCTATGATCTGAAAACCAATGATATCAGTGGCGCTGAAGCTTTATTGCGCTGGACTGATGCTGAATTGGGCGTCATTCCGCCTGATGTATTTATTCCGCTTGCAGAAGAAACCGGCCTTATTCAGGAGCTGGGGCTTTTTGTGTTGCAGCAAGCCTGCGCTCAGGCTGTGTTGTGGCAGCGCTCTGGTGCAGCCATCACAATGGCTGTGAATATTTCCGTCATGCAGTTTAAACAAGCGGACTTACCAGCTGTAGTCACAAAAGTACTCAATGATACAGGCCTGGCCGCGCCGTTACTGGAGCTGGAACTGACCGAATCTGTGCTGATTGAGGACACCAGCTCAGTGAAACAACAAATACAGCAGTTGTCCGCTTTGGGTGTACGTTTTGCTATAGATGACTTTGGTACCGGTTATTCAAATTTGGGGTATCTGAGCCAGTTTAACCTGAGCAGTTTAAAAATAGACCGCTCTTTTGTCTCCCGTATCCGGCAAAACGACAAAGACCTGGCCTTAGTCAATGGCATTATTCAACTGGCCGGTAGTTTAGGTTTGCACACTGTGGCTGAAGGAGTTGAGGACAATCAAAGTCTGGCGTTGTTACAGCGGGCTGGTTGCAGCTGTGCTCAGGGCTATTTCTGGTCAAAAGCTGTATCAGCGCAGGAGTTTGAAAAGCTGCTGGCGCAATAAAAAAGGGCTAACCTGAGTTAGCCCTTAATGTTGGACTTTAGTGCAGACAGCTGCTGTCAGGCAGGTTTTACCTGATGATCTGCTTCATCATCTTCGTCTTCTACCTTGTCATGGCTGTGATCTTTTGCGATCAGCATATAGACAGAAGGTAAAACAAAGAGTGTCATTAAAGTACCAATGGTCATCCCCAGCACTAAGACTATACCAATAGAGTTACGGGCCGCAGCACCAGCACCTTCAGCGAAGATCAGCGGGGTGTGACCGGCAATAGTGGCGATACTGGTCATCATCACAGGGCGTAAACGCAGCACTGAAGCTTCACGTATCGCATCCAGTTTGGATTTACCTTGTTCCTGCAGTTTGTTGGCAAATTCCACCACCAGAATACCATTACGTGCAATCAAACCTATCAGGGTGACTAAACCTACCTGCGAATAGATATTGAGCGTACTGGTAAAACCGTCGGTGAAAAATGGCATAGGGGCTGGTATTTTCAGGAAGGTAAAGACCAGTGCACCAAACAGAGCCAGAGGCACCGAGCCTAACAAGATGACGATAGGGTCACGGAAGCTGTTGTACTGGGCGGCCAGTACCAGGAAAATCATAGTCACAGCCAGAGTAAAAGCTGGCAGGAAAGTGTTGCCTTCACGTTTTAACTGACGGGATTCGCCTGTGTAATCCACTGAATAACCACTTGGCAGTAACTTCTTCGCTTCGGTTTCCAGGAAGGTTAAAGTTTCATCCAGAGGTTTAATAGTCACACCACTGATTTTCACCGCGTTTAACTGCTGCATACGGTTAATACTGCGTGGCACAGTGCTGTGCGTCAGGCTGGCAATTTGATCAACCCGGATCATCTGATCCTGTGGACCTTTGATATAGAGGTTGGTTAAATCATCAGGGGTTAAACGCTCCAGACGTTTCACTTGCGGTACTACCTTGTAGCTTTGACCCGACATATTAAAGCGATTGACATAACCACCTCCCAACAAGGTGCCTAAGTCCTGCACTACATCCCGCATATTCAGGCCTAAATCGGCCACTTTATCGCGGTCTATATTCAGCTGATATTCCGGCTGATCCACTTTCATATCAATGACCTGAAACGGGAATATGCCGCTTTCACGCATGACTTTTTCCAGTTGCAGCGCATAGTTGTAAATCTCTTCAGATTCAGCGGTGGAGGCAATGACAAACTCTACCGGGAACTGACCGCCACCGGGCAAAGAAGGTGGCGTGATAGGTAAAATCCGTACCCCTGAAATTTCTGCCAGTTTTTGCTGCACTTCCGGCATTATTTCAAACACAGTGCGTTCACGCTCAGCCCAGGGTTTAGTCACCATGCCACCAAAACCACCTGTAGGGAAGGTGATCTGGAAGGTAAAGTCGGTTTCCGGCACAGACATAAAAGCTTCGTTAACGTATTTGCCGTAAAAAGACGACTGATCGACGGTCGCATTGGCAGGCGAGTCAACAATACCAAAAATAACCCCCTGATCTTCCACCGGAGCCAGCTCTTTTGGCGACATGCTGTACAAAGGTACACAAAGCAGAGTAATACCCACCCAAAACAGATAAACACCGGATCTATTCTGTAAACTGCTCTCCAGTTTACGGCTATAGAAGTGTTGGAAGCGGGTGAAAATGCCGTCCAATGGTGCTTTTAAGCTAGTATGAGGTTTCAACATACGGGACGCCATCATAGGCGATAGCGTAATGGCCACTATGGCGGATATAGCCACAGCACCAGCCAGCGTAATAGCAAATTCGCGGAACAAAGTACCGGTTAAACCACCTTGTAAACCTATAGGCACGTACACCGAAATCAGCGTCACCGTCATCGCAATAATAGGGCCGCCTAATTCACGGGCTGCGACTAAGGCGGCTTTGAATGGCTTCAGGCCGTTTTGAATATGACGTTCAATGTTTTCCACCATTACAATGGCGTCATCCACCACCAGACCGACAGACAATACAATGGACAACAAGGTCAGCAGGTTTAAGGAAAAGCCAAACAGCTTCATGATAAACATGGCACCAATCAGTGACAGCGGTATGGCGACAATAGGAATAAGCACGGAGCGGCTAAAGCCTAAAAACAGGAAGATCACCACGACTATAATCAGTAATGTCTCTCCCAGTGTTTTGACCACGTCGTCTATCGCCGCTTCAATGTACTTGGTGGCGTCGTAAGACACTTCACCCGTTAAACCACTGGGCAGCTCAGCTTTAATCAGTTCCATCTCTTTGGTGACAGCTTTAATCACGTCCAGCGAGTTGGCATTTGGTGCAACAAATACACCCATAAAGACAGCGGTTTCGCCTGAGTAGTTGACGTCCGTATTGTAGTCGTCTGCACCAAGCACAACGTCTGCTACGTCAGACAAACGCACTATACCTTCGCTGTTCTGGCGAAGAATCATCCGCTTAAACTCGTCCACACCTTTCATATCGGTGTTAGCGCGCAAATTCACCTGAGTGTAAGCACCCCGGGTCTGGCCTATAGTGGCCTGAATATTATTGTCGGTCAGCGCTGTACGAACGTCTGATGCGGTAATACCTAAAGCCGCCATACGCTCTGGTTTTAACCAGACCCGCATAGCAAAGGTACGGCCACCCAAAATATCGGCTTTTTGCACACCACTGATAGCAATTAAACGGGGTTGTACAGAACGGCTTAAAAATTCAGTGATCTGGTTTTGTTCCAGAATATCTGAGCTGAAGCTTAAATAAGCCGCGGCAAACTGACTGTCGGCCGCTTCTATGGCAATAGCCGGTACTTCAGCCTCTGGCGGCAAATCGCCACGCACCTGATTCACCTTGGCACTGATTTCCGTCATGGCTTTGAGCGGGTCATAGTTCAGGTGCAAATGGGCTGTGACTGTCGATACGCCCATAGTGCTTTGTGATTCGATGTAGTCTATACCACCAGCTGAGGCAATCGCC
This sequence comes from uncultured Chromatiaceae bacterium, assembly GCA_946482615.1. Next base: position 9,194 of record CAMLSF010000058.1, read on the forward strand.
CTTTCAATCGGAGTGGTAATAAAACCACGGACTAAGTCAGCGTTAGCACCTATATAAGCTGTGGTAATTTTGATCACAGCTATGTCTGAACGTGGATACTGTCGTACCGTCATATTGCTCATAGACTGGAAACCAGCCAGCAATATCAGCAGGCTGACCACTATGGCCAGCACAGGCTTTTTAATAAAAATATCGGTAAAATTCATAATCTGCTCATTGTTAATGGCTGTTGATAGATGAGTGTTAACCAGACATCACAAATCAGGTATCAGCTGGTGTTGGTGTGGTTTTAAATTCTGGTGGCTGGGTTTTGCTCAGCACCACAGACTGGCCATTAAACAGCTTAAATGCACCTGCGCTAACCACTTGTTCACCAGCTTTGAGGCCGTCAATCACTTCAACAAAATCACCACGGGCTTTGCCTAAACGGACAAATTGCTGGCGGGCTTTTAAGCCACCTTTGTCATCTTTTTCCACTACAAACACAGTGTCACCAAAAGGAGCATAAATAATGGCTGTGCTTGGCACCACCAGCAACTGATGTGGTTCTGTTAAGATCACTGTGGTGGAGACAGCCATACCAGGGATCAAGACGTTGCTGCTGTTGTCCAAAATAGACTGCACTATCACATTACGGGTGCTGGTATTAATTTCAGCGCCTATAGCACTGATCTCGCCTTTGACGACAACTGCTCCGTCACCGACTGACACTTCAACAGGTAAACCTTTAGAGATTTGAGTCAGCCAGTGTTGTGGTACGGGGAAGTTCACCCGTACCTTGTTGGTGGCCTGCAATGACACTATAGGAGTTCCAGCCTGTAAATCGGTCCCTAAATCCACCTGACGAATACCAATGCGGCCATCAAAAGGTGCACGAATGACTTTTTTCTGCAAGGTGGCTTTTAAGTTGTCGACCTGAGCAGCAGCACTGTCCAGTTGCTGCTTAGCGTTGTCCAGTTCACTTTGAGTGGCAATATTGGTGCGACGTAATTGCACTAAACGGTCATAACTGGTTTTGGCCAGCTTTAAACTGGCTTCGGCTGAACGTAGTTGTGCCTGCTCGTTGGTGACATCCTGTTCAATCAGTATCGTGCCGGCCGTGACTTGCTGACCATTGCTGAAACTGATTTTTTTCACCCGACCAGGCACTTCGGCGGCAACAATAATACCCTCGTCTGCCAGCACTGTGCCTATCGCATTGTAAGTATTAGGCCAGCTTTGTTGCTCCACATTAAAGGTGCTGACGTATTCCGGCGGAGGTACAAAAGTTTCGCCTGATTCGATCATGGCTGCAATCTGGCCACCTTTGACCCCTGCAAGCACCATAAACACACAGATCAGGCCAAGTACGGCAAACAATATAGATTTAAATCTTTTCATAGCAGTAACCAGATTAAAAGTTAATAACGACCCAAGAGTTCAGCCCTGTTATTACGACTTGGCTGTACTTTCGGATTAGAGCCACTTTGAGTGCAAACCCCAGAATAACAGTTCTGATCTTACACATTACTTACACACTCAACGGATATGCTAGTGTGCCACGTTTTTTTGGAAATTGTGACGATTAGTCATAAATTAATAAAAATTTAAGAAAATGAGTTCGGTGATCTCTGAATGGCATCAGTCAGTGCCTGCAGTTCTGCGCATAAGTTAGGTATGAAAAAGCAGCAAAGGCGCAAAAAAACCATCGCTATAGTGTAGCGAGCAAAAGTGCTTTCACCTATGAAAATATGAGATAAATTTGTAACCAAATGACAAAAATGTTAAGCCTTACAAAGAAGTTGAGGCGGGGCTGCAGGGGCTGGTCACAAAAGAAGGCCACCTTTTGGTGGCCTTCTCAAGCCAATGTTGTTCAGAGGCTGATTCTTTCCACCGGGTAACCCAGTTTTTCCAGTTCTGGCGTTAAGCTTTTTGCATCACCCACCACCAGAATAGCCATTTCTTTGGTGTTTAAATGTTTAGCGGCCAGCGCGTTAATTTGCTCTTTGCTGATGCCGGATACGATCTGATTACGTTCACGGACAAAATCCGGTGTTAAATTAAATTCCAGAATTTGTGCCATAAAACCTAACTTGGCATTAGGTGTTTCGTACTTCAGTGCATCCGACTGATTAATGGCCTGACGCATAAAGGCCAGTTCATCATCGGCAATACCTTTTTGCCGGAAGGTATCCAGCTCATTGATAAACTGACGGATCGAATCTGCTGTTGCATCAGCCCGCACTGCCGCAGAAGCGGTGTAAGTACCTGCAAACTTGTCCGCGATAAAGCTGGCGCGGGCGCCATAGGTATAACCTTTGTCTTCACGCAGATTCAGGTTAATGCGGCTGTTAAAAGTGCCACCTAAGACGAAGTTCATTAAACCTGCCTGATAGAACTCGCCTGTGATGTCCTGAGTCAGTGAACGCTTACCAATGCGGATCTCGGATTGCGGTGCATCAGGTTTATCCAGCAGATATATAGTACCGGGTTTGGCGTTCATGCTACCTGTATTCACCTGAACAGTCGGGCCTTTGCCTTGCCAGTCCGCCAGCTGGGTTTTCAGCTCTGCCGCTACTGTATCCCGGGCTAAATCCGACACCACAATCAGTTGGCCACCAGCGGGTTTAAAGTAGGTCTGATACCAGTTTTTCACATCATCCAACGTTAGTTTACTGACAGACTCCAATGTGCCTTCGTTAGGTAAGGCGGCTATGCTGCCAGCAAACATCATTTTGTTGTAGGCCGTTGCCGCTATATAAGCCGGGTTGGTGGCGCTGTGCTGAATACCTTGCAACGTCTGCTGTTGTAAACGGCTGAAATCTTCGGCTTTAAAGGCCGGGTTGCGTAACTTTTCCTCCAGCAGTTTTAAGGTTTGTGGCAGGTTTTTGCTTAAGCTGGAAACAAAAACCTCAATGTAGCTGTCACCTGAAGTGATGCTGATGCTGCTACCCAGTTTTTCCAGCTCCAGACTCATTTGTTCTGTGCTGTAGTTTTGCGTACTTTCATTCAGAATGGCGGCAAGTAAAGCGGAAACACCTGCTTTATCGGCCGTTTCGTAATAGCTGCCTACAGGGATTTTCAGTAATAAAGACGTGGTAGGCGTTTCCGTACTTTGGCTACCTAAGACTTTGATGCCATTACCTAAATCCATAGTCCAGGTAGCTGGCAGTTCAACAGCTGGGTTCATACCTGCCATAGGTTGTTTGCTACGGTCAAAGTTATCTGTTGCTTTGCGTACCTGTAAATCTTCTGCTTTGGTTTTGGATGGACCACCAAAGTCGTGTTGTACCGGTGTGAAGTTATCAGCTTTGGCAATCAGTTGTTTCTGGCCTTTTGGCACCACACTCATGACCACAGAATGTTGATTTTTAATGTAGGTGTTGTACACCCGCATTACATCCTCTTTGGTTACGGCGTTATAACGGGCTATATCATCGGCGATAGTATCGGGTTTGCCCTGAAAGGTCTGGCTGGCGGCCAACTGGCTGACTTTGCCCGCTACACTTTGCAGGCCAAAAATGCTGCTGGCTTCCATCTTGGCTTTTACTTTTAATAAATCGTCGTCTGTTACACCACGCTGTTCAAATTCGGTCAGGCTGGCACGGATCACTTGTTCTATATCAGCCAGAGTTTTGCCTGAAGCCGGATGAGGCAGGGCATATAAAGAAAACTCACAAGCCAGTTCACGGCATGGGTGTGATACAGCTGCTTGCACAGCCAACTGGTTTTTCACCAGATTTTTGTACAGCAGTGAGTTGTTACCGCCGCCTAAAATTTCCGACAAAATATCCAATGCCGCTTCGTCTTTGTGGGTGGCATAGACTGTTGGATAAGTGATGTAGACCAGTGGCAAATGCACATTGTCTTCCATCGAGATATAACGGGTCTCAGGCAGTTTCACAAAAGTTTTGGCGGCGTCTGTAACTTCAGGACCAGCTGGAATAGAGCCAAAATACTTTTGCACCAAAGGCAAAATATCTTCGGCTTTGACCGCACCACCTATGGTTAAAGTGGCATTGTTCGGGCCATACCAGCGCAGGAAAAAGGCTTTGACATCATTGACGTTAGCGCGGTTTAAGTCGTCCATATAACCAATAACAGGCCAGGAATAGGGGTGGCCGTCCGGATACAAAGCCTGAGATACCCGCTCATTTAAACGGCCGTAGGGTTGGTTATCCACCCGCTGACCCCGTTCGTTTTTTACGGTTTCGCGTTGCACTTCAAATTTCTTCTCTGTCACAGCGTCCAGTAAAAAGCCCATACGGTCAGCTTCTAACCACAGCATTTTTTCCACCTGATTCACAGGTACTGTTTCAAAATAATTAGTACGGTCTGAGTTGGTGGTGCCGTTTAAGGTGCCACCAGCTTCAGTGATAATTTTGAAATGCTGTTCGTCACCGACGTTTTCAGAACCCTGAAACATCATATGTTCAAAGAAGTGAGCAAAACCTGATTTACCTAACTCTTCACGGGCTGAACCTACATGATAAGTCACGTCTACATGCACCAACGGATCTGAATTATCCTCGTGCACTATCACAGTTAAGCCATTGTCCAACTGGTACTTTTTATAGGGAATATGAATGCCTTGCTGAGGTTTGGACTGCTCAATTAATTTCACGCCAGCAGGTAAGTTTGAATGAGTCTGAGTGCCGCAGGCGGCTAAAGTCACGGCAAAAGCTATGGCTATTGCCAGTTTAGATTTGTTCATAGGTTCCTCCTTGTTGATGGCCCGATTAAAACACGTTTCTTTTGGCTTACAAAGATACAACTGTGTAACAAAACGATACAATGCGGCCAGAAGCGACTCAATAATTCTGGTTTCCTGCACCCTTTAACGTCAGACCAGGGGCCTGAATTCATTCATAATTCAGTTTGTCTGGTCTACAGTTCTGACAAGCGAAGAGGATACGACGTGACTAAGCCTGGTTCTGGCACAAAAAAATCGACATCCTGGTTAAAATGGAACCTGCTGTTATTGCTGCTGGCGGGCAGCGTATTTGCTTTTATTCAGTTGCAGTTCTGGTGGACTCAACTGAATCCAAAATGGCAGGGGCTGGAATTGTCATGGGGCTCGGCGCGAGTGGAGCAGCTGTCGTTAACCCTGCCGTTTTCCGGTCAACAGCAGATGCAACTGCAACAGTTAGAACTCGGCTGGACTGGCTGGCCCTGGCCTTTGGATTTACTGAAAGCTAAATCACTCAGAGCCCAGTTGGATTTACAGCTTGCGGTATCCAGCGAAACAGAGCAGGAAGCTGCAGTCTCAGTACCCACACTACCACTCTGGTTGCCGAAAGTGTTGTCCTTTGAACAAATAGAAGTCTCGCTGCCTTGTGCCCGTTTAAATACTAAACTCAGCAACAACACTGAAAATAACGACTGCAAGCTCACTGGTGCTTTAACCTACAGCGAACAAAGCCAACAAATACAGCTGCAACTGGCGAATCAACAAGCCGTATTTATTGAAGGTGTCGGCGATCTCAAGCTGGCGCTCAAAGCCTTGATCACACCAAGTGCTGAACAACTGCAAATTCCACAGTTTGAACTGAGCCTTGCAAGCAACAAGTTAGAGTGGCAACAACATCAGTTCTCCGGTCTGGATCTGAAACTAAGCGGTCGAGCCATCTGGCAACACAACCTGCTGCAATTAGAGGCCACAGCACCTTTGCAACTGACTACCAGTTATCAGCAACCAAATCTACAGATCCGGCAGTTGCTGCTGAATGCAAAGTCCTTGCAGCTGGAATTAGATCCGGCTCAGCTGGCAACTACAGAGCTGAAAAGTGAGCTAAAACTTGAACTAAAGCAGCTGCAGCATCCACTGCTTAAAACACTGGACTGGAACTGGGCCGGTACTTTGTTGTATCAACAGCAACAAGCGCAAATCGAAGGCCGTTTAGCCAACAGTTTATCTTTAGCGCTTGAGCATAAAGTGCAACTGGCAGAGCAAAAAATCAGTGCCAGCTGGACTTTGCCAGAGTTGTTTTTTCTCGCCGGAAACCCGCTGCAAACCGGGCCTTTTTGGCCTGAACTGCTGACCTTGCAAAAAGGCAAAGCCTCAGGCAAAGGCCAGCTGGAGTTTGATCTTGGCCACATGAAGCTCACCAAACAGCAAACAGAACTGGTACTGCGGGACTTAAGCGGCATTTACGACAGAACTGTATTTACGGGTTTAACCACCACACTGAAGTTGTTCAGCGAAGGTGAGGACTGGAAAGTAGAGACTGGGGATCTAAAGCTGCAGCAGGTGAACCATGGTCTGGTGCTGGGCCCAGTGGTGTTAAATGCCGTCTACCAAACCACAGCACCGGACTGGCTAAAAGGCCGGTTAGACTTCAAGCAGCTGCAGCTGGCATTATTTGGTGGGCAGGTCACAGCGAAACCGCAGCAGCTGGATTTAACTAAGGATGCTAAAGTGTTGCTGCAACTGGATAAATTGCAGTTGGCAGAGTTACTGAAGCAGCATCCCAGCGCCGATATCACAGGGCAGGGAACTCTGTCCGGCACTTTGCCTCTGAACATAGAACAAGGCAAGCTGACGGTAGCGCAGGGGTCTGTGGCCGCTTTGGAGCCAGGCGGCAAAATTGCCTATCAGTCTGATAAAGCTCAGGCGATGGCGCAGTCCAATCAGGGCATGAAAATCGTGATGCAGGCGCTGCAGAATTTTCATTTTTCGGTGCTGTCGGCTGCTGTCAGTTACAGCAAAGAAGGTCAGCTAGTGCTGGCGCTTAAACTGGAAGGCAACAACCCGGATTTTGAACAAGGCCGGGCTGTCAATTTCAGTATTAATTTAGAAGAAAATTTACCGGCTATGATCACCAGTTTGCAGTTAAGTGGTCAGGTCAGCGACTTAGTGAAAAAACGGGTTCAACAGCGTCTGGCCGCCCAAAAAGCCAAAGACGCCCGCAAGGAGTAACAATGCGAAATTGGCAGGATAAACAATCTTTACAGCCAAAGGCTGCCAGCCACAGGGGCCTGATGATACAGGGCTTAAGCCTGAGTCTGGCTATTTTAGTCACAGCAGCCTGCACGCCAACAGTGCAGGTGGCTATGCCAAATGAGCCGATTAATATCAATTTGAATGTCAAAATTCAGCATGAAATTTTGATTAAAGTGGACAAAGAATTGGATGAATTGATCAGTGATTCCAGTGGTTTATTTTAAGGAAGCCCAGATATGAAAACTTTAACCAGATTAGCCTTGTCAGCCCTGTTTGCTATCAGTTTGCCTGTGCTGGCAATGGATTTACAACAAGCTATGTCGGCCCTAAGTTCTGCAAAAACTCAGGGGTTGGTCGGTGAGCAACCCAACGGTTATTTAGGGGTAGTAGGTTCTTCGGCAGAAGCCAAAGAAATAGCCGAGTTAATTAACAAAGCCCGCAAAGCTGAGTATCAGAAACTGGCCGCGAAAAACGGTATTCAGCTGTCTGACGTCGAAGCTATTGCAGGCCAAAAAGCCATAGAAAAAACTGAAGCTGGTCACTACATCCAGCTTAATGGCCAGTGGCAGAAGAAGTAAAATCAGGGTCAGAGCTTTGGCTCTGCCCTCGTTGGAATTACGGCTTGTTCACCCACTACTGTATGCCATGGCAGGATACGGTAGCTGCTGACCAGGCCGTTGATCACATAAGGATCGGCTTCGGCAAAGGCTTTCACCAGCGCCGGATCGGCCACATTAAACAGCAGCAAAGCACTTTCGACGGGCTCGCCCACTGCACCACCTAATACCAATTCTCCCCGCTCTGCGGCCAACCAGGCCAGCTGCAAATGTTCTGCACGAAACAACACCCGCTTTTCCAGATAATCGGCTGAGGTTTGATACTGCAATAAATAATGCATAGTGACTCCTATGTTCTTTGTCCGCTTTTCACTGTCCGGCTGTTGTTCGCGGACACTTTTTCTGTCCGCGGACAGTTTTAATGATTCAGTGGTCTATTGATATTTTTATTATAAAACAATGGTTTAGATGGATTTTTTGTGCTGGCACGTTCCCTGCTATCTCTGCGTAATCAGATTACGGAGAACAACGATGATCCAGGGTACAGAAAATCAGGATATTCAAATCCAACCTAACAAAACCAGACAGTGGCGTCGCCCTGTGCTGGCCACTTTGTTTATGGCTGGTATCTGTTATATCAGTTATAGCCTGCTGGCGGCCAGTTCGGCTCAGGCTTCTTTGGTGTTGCCAAAAGATCAGGTGCAACTGGCGATAGTAGAGCGCGGCAGCTTTACCCGTGATTTGTCGGTGCAAGGCCGGGTCGTAGCGGCCAATGCACCTACTTTGTTTAGTCAGGAAGCAGGCCAGGTGCAGTATCTGAAACAACCAGGTGAAGCTGTGCAATTAGGCGATTTATTGGCTGTGGTGTCCAGTCCGGCTTTGGACAACGAACTGGAGCAACAACGCGCTTTGCTGGCCAGTATGGAATCTGACTTTGAACGTTCCACCTTGTTAGCCCGTGAACTGCAGCTGGATATGGAGCAAGTGCAAAATACGGCACAAGTGAACTTAGTGGCCGCCAAACGTGAACTGGCAAGGGCTGAGCAATCGATCAAAGTGGGTGTGATTCGCCAGCTGGATTACGACGTCGCCAAAGACAAGTTACTGCAGGCCGAACTGGAATTTGATCACGCCAAACGTAAAGTAGCCTTGGCTTCAGATAAGCTGAATTTCGAAAAAAAGTCGGGTCAGTCCGCCTTAGCCCGTCAGGCTTTGGTGGTTGCTGAACTGGACCGCAAACTGGCGGCTTTACAAATTAAAGCCCCTGTCACAGGTCAGGTCGGTAACTGGCTGGTGGAGCAACAAAGCCATGTACTGGCGGGAACAGGTTTATTAACTGTCATCGACTTAAGCCGCTATGAAGCCGAGTTGTCGGTGCAGGAAAGTTATATCCGCGATTTAGCCGTCGGTATGCCGGTTGAAGTGAACTTAGGCAATCAGCAGCTGAAAGGTGAGCTGAGCCACATAGCGCCTGAAGTCAAAGATAACTTAGTTACAGCCCGTGTGCGTTTTTCTCAGAATGACAGCACCAGCTTACGCCAAAACCAACGTTTATCTGCCCGCGTCATTATTGAACAAAAAGAAAATGTACTGCGCATCAAGCGTGGTGACTTTGTCGGTTCAGGCGCCAGTCGTATCGCTTATCAGGTGACCAATAATCTGGCGGTGAAAACCCCTGTGGTGTTAGGTGCGTCGTCAGTGCAATACGTCGAAATTTTACAAGGCGCCAAAGAGGGAGACCAATGGGTGATCTCTAATCTGGATGAATTTAAACAACAAGACAAAGTTCAGCTGAACTAAGGCTTTCACAGGAATTGAGGGCTTGAGCCCTACAGGAGCAAACCATGATTAAAATTAATAACTTAAGCAAGATTTTCCGAACCGATTTAATTGAAACTCATGCCCTGCGGCAAATTAACCTGCAGGTGAACGAAGGCGAATTTGCCGCTTTAACAGGCCCGTCCGGTTCTGGTAAATCCACCTTGCTGAATGTGCTGGGCACTTTAGAAAGTTTTGATCAGGGCGATTATTTATTGGATGGCCGTTCCGTCAAAGGTTTATCGGACCGGGAATTATCCGCCCTTAGAAATGAAAAAATAGGCTTTATTTTTCAGGGCTTTAACCTGATTAAAGACTTCAGCTTGTTTGACAATATCGAGCTGCCGCTACGTTATCGTGGTTTTAGTGCGGCTGAGCGTAAACGCCGGGTGGAGCAGGCGCTGGAAACTGTAGGTTTAGCAGCGCGTCGTGATTACCACCCAAGTCAGCTGTCCGGTGGTCAGCAGCAACGGGTCGCTATAGCCCGTGCTATTGCAGGTGAGCCACGTATTCTGCTGGCGGATGAACCTACAGGTAACCTGGATTCCCTGATGGCGCGTCAGGTGATGGAGTTGCTGGAAAAAATCAATCAGCAAGGCTGTACCATTTTAATGGTGACACACGACCCGGATCAGGCCCGTCGCGCCAACCGTCATATTCAGATTGTGGATGGTCAGCTCAATGACGCGACTTTATATGAACCACTGGGGTACGAACCTTTAACAGCAGCAGGAGCTTAAGATGGACGCTTTAACTCATAACCTGAAGCTGAGCTGGTACAGCATTAAAAGAGCGCCTTTGCCTTATGCCTTAACCCTGCTGATTTTAAGTTTAGGTTTAGGCACTTTTTTCAGTAACGCCACTTTGTATTACTGGATGAACCGTGACCCGCTGCCGGAAAAAAGCCAGACGCTTTTTATGGCTCGGCTTAACTCTTTGCCAGGCGATTGCACCGATTGTTTTGAACCATCCCGTGTGATGAGTTACATGGATATGCAAAAGATGAGTGGCAGCGGTATTCCGTCGGCTGAAGCGGCGATGTTTTCCAGCGATGCTTATGCCAAAACTGTGGAGAATCAGCAAGCTACACCAAGTCGGGTGGAGATCCGGGTGACCCAACGTGACTTTTTTAAGCTGTTTAATGTGCCTTTTTTACATGGCGAAACCTGGCCTGATAATAATGCGCGGATGGAAGTGGTGATCAGCAAAAATACCGCGTTGAAGTTTTTTAGCCGCACTGATGTGGTAGGGCAGGAGATGCTGATTGATGATCAGCTTTATAAAGTTATAGGCGTGCTGGACGACTGGAGCATGTTGCCACGTTTGTATGACGTCAATGGTCGTCGTTCCGCTGAACCTGCTGAAGATATTTATCTGCCACTGGAAACAGCCTATGACTTAGGTATTCAGTCCAACACCCAGAATTCATTCACTGATGTGGATTGGGACGGCAATATGGCCACTTATCCGCAAATGGCCAGAACTAATTTTGCCAATATGCTGCAGTTTTGGGTGCAATTAGATAGCCCGGAAAAAGTGCAGCAGTATCAGCAATTTCTGAAAAATCTGGTGGTGGATGAAAAAGCCGCTGGCCGCCATGAAAGGCCAGAAGGCAATAAGCTGGACAATATTCTGGATGTGCAAAAAGCCATGCGTGCGACCAATGATCAACTGGATGCTTTTGCTTTAGTGGCTTCGTTATTTCTGCTGGTTTGTGTGGTCAACGCCAGTCATTTATCGTTAAACCGTTATATGGCGAACCAGTATGAATTCAGTTTGCGCCGGGCTTTAGGTGCCAGCCGCTGGCAGTTACAAGGCCAGATTCTGGCTGACGTGTTGTTAAGTTCGGCTTTAGCTTTTGCTGCGGCGCTGCTGTTTGCTCAGTTAGGTTTATGGACTATTAACTCCTTATTACCTGGTACAAGGGCTTTGGCTAATTGGGACTGGCAGATGCTCGGCGTGATGGCGCTCTTTGTGGTGCTAATCAGCTATCTGGTGACCTTGTA
>CAMLSF010000059.1 GCA_946482615.1 uncultured Chromatiaceae bacterium
AAAGCCGTATTCATCAACATCTTCGGTGGTATCGTGCGTTGTGACATGATCGCTGAAGGTGTAATTGGCGCAGTGAAAGAAGTTGGCGTTAAAGTACCAGTAGTAGTTCGTCTGCAAGGTAACAACGCTGAACTGGGTGCTAAAGTGCTGGGTGAAAGCGGCCTGAACATTATCGCTGACACAGACCTGACAAGCGCTGCACAAAAAGTTGTAGCTGCTGCAGCGGCTAAGGCATAAGGGGTAATTCATGAGCGTTTTAATTAATAAAGATACCAAAGTAATTTGTCAGGGCTTCACTGGTGCTCAGGGTACTTTCCACTCTGAACAAGCCATTGCTTACGGCACTAAAATGGTCGGTGGTGTGACTCCGGGTAAAGGCGGTCAGACTCACTTAGGTTTACCAGTATTCAACACAGTAAAAGAAGCGGTAGAAGCCACTGGCGCAGAAGCATCAGTGATCTACGTACCTGCAGCTTTTTGTAAAGATTCTATCCTGGAAGCTGCTAACGGCGGTATCAAACTGATCGTTTGTATCACTGAAGGTATTCCAACTCTGGATATGCTGGATGCCAAAGTAAAATGTGACGAATTAGGCGTACGCTTAATCGGCCCTAACTGCCCAGGCGTGATCACTCCAGGCGAATGTAAAATTGGTATTATGCCAGGCCACATTCACTTACCAGGTAAAGTAGGTATTGTTTCACGTTCAGGTACTCTGACTTATGAAGCAGTAAAACAAACTACGGATTACGGTTTCGGCCAGTCTACTTGTGTAGGTATCGGTGGTGACCCAATCCCAGGTTCTAACTTCATCGACATCCTGAAATTATTCCAGGAAGACCCACAGACTGAAGCCATCGTGATGATCGGTGAAATCGGTGGTTCAGCTGAAGAAGAAGCTGCTGCTTACATCAAAAAACACGTGACTAAACCTGTTGTTTCTTACATCGCTGGTGTAACTGCACCTGCTGGTAAGCGCATGGGCCACGCTGGCGCCATCATCTCTGGTGGTAAAGGTACAGCTGACGAGAAGTTCGCTGCACTGGAAGACGCAGGCGTGAAGACAGTGAAAAGCTTAGCCGATATCGGTAAAGCACTGAAAGAACTGACTGGCTGGTAATCCATTCGGGGGATAACTCCTCCTGATTAACCAGTTGCCGTAGGGGCGGGTTTTATACCCGCCCTTATTATTTGTGGATTTTACCGTTCTGCGTTTTTTAACGTTGTTGCCTGACAACCAACTTAAAATCTATCGATAATTTAATACCCTGAAGTGTAGGGTGCGACCTTTATGGTCGCCCGTTAGGATTAATAGTTATCTCTCACGTATTCATAGGCTATTTATATCCTCATCATTGCAAAGCCCACCGAAAAACCTATTGAAATACAGGTACATCAGCGTTAATTTGGTACAAACTAATTGAACAAAACTAAGGCGTTGGTCGAAGGTTCATTACACATGTCTTATTGCATCCCGGAGATCATCAAATGAAATCCATACCCGAACGAGACTGGAAAAGGATCAGGGATTTAAAAGACGAATTACTCAACGTCGCTTGCGAACAAATCTTCCAACGCGTTGAAAAACTTTCAGCTAGCAGAGCAGGGCAGCAGTACAAGAGTTATCTCGAACTTTACAATCTGATCAAAAAAGAAGATATGGCCATAGCTGACATGTTCGATGGTTTGTCACGCAATAGCGCCTTCTTCAAAATTGCAGCGCTTAGGCAGTATGGTGTGTTGACTGATGCACAGATGGAGTTGTTTACTGAGCAAACTCAAGCCATTGTGAAAGACCTTTGCCAGTTTAGGCGTTGATTTGTCTTTCGGGGTAAAAGGCAAGACCTGACACCGGAAGCGTGAATAATTTGGGGGAAATATGTCTAGGTCTTTTATTATTTTACTTTTATCCTCACTTTTTTTGTTTGAGGTTAATGGTAAGGAACGCGAAATTGTTCCTTATTTGGAGGCGTCTTTCTGCAAGCAACTAAAGGAAGAAGTTTCAAACGGAAAATATCGTGACTTTAGAGAAATAAGTATTAAGAAGAAAAAGTTATTCTTAGGTGAACGGATAGATCAATATAATCCCAGTGATTATACATTGTGGGTTTCCATATTTGATATTCAAGCGGACGGCACAGAAGATCTGATTGCAATTGATTTCCTTCAGCGTAGTCGAAATGCTTTTTACGCGGCATATTACGTTTTCCCTGATTACGGGAAAATTGCTAATAACAAAGAAGAAATGACGAAGTTTTTTATCAAAACTAAAGTATCCCCTCGGCATCCGGATGGGGTTAAACCACTATTTCCCGAAAATTTCTATATAGAGCTTACTGATGGCTCTATGATTAGTGAAAGTTTTGTTGGGTATCACTTGATTGAACCGTTATCTTTCGAAGGTGGGAATTACATCTACGCACAAAGAGGGAAGGGGCATGACAGACGAGGGTTGCTTTTTAACGCGGATAATAGCTCTAATTTAAGCATATATTGCATCATTTAGTAATTCTTAGAGCCGATGGCGTCAAGTCTTGCCTTGTGCCCCGAGCCCTAAAAGATGGGCTATAGCCCTCACTTTCTCCCTCTACGAATTCTGAAATGACTCAGCTTATATCTGTCCCACGCATTATACTTAACCAAATGGTTGACAATTAATCATAATGCGAGAATACTTAACCATATGGTAAACAATCAAAGCACTCAACTGGATGCCGTGTTTCATGCGCTGTCTGATCCAACGCGACGGGCCATTATCGCCAGATTGGCGCAGGCGCCTTGTGGTATCAGCGAGCTGGCCGCACCTTTTGATATGACACTGGCTGCTATCTCCAAACATATCAAAGTGCTGGAGGGCGCTGGCTTACTGGTGCGTCATATTGAAGGGCGCAATCACACCTGCCAGTTAAATACTGCGCCTATGTTGGGTGGTATGGAATGGTTGCGCCATTATGAGAAGTTCTGGAATCAACGGCTGGACGCTCTGGTCACTGCGCTGAATACTGACTCTACAACAGAATAAAATCTGGCTGTTTATCATGGGTTTAGCGTAAATAAACGCGAGCATTCCTGTTAGTTTGTCACCCCTTGGTTCAGGCCCATTGCCTGCGCCACTTCACAGAAGGATATTTGAAATGTCTGACTATGCTGAACTGCTTGCTCCCGATGTACTCAAGTTGGAACGTGTACTGCCAGGCCCGCTGGAAAGGGTATGGCAGTACCTGACTGAATCCGATAAACGTGCCAAATGGTTAGCCGAAGGCCAGGTTGAACCCTGTATTGGTGGTAAAGTGGAACATTGCTTCCGCAATTCAGAACTGAGCCCTGAGCATGATCTTCCTCCACCTAAATACGCGGATTGTGCCGGTGCAGTGTCCATGCTGGGTAAGGTGACCCTGTGGCAGCCTATGCGGCAACTAAGTTATATCTGGAATGAAGGCTCCGGAGTCGAATCTGAAGTGAGTTTCACGCTGGAAGAGCAGGGTGACCAGATCAAACTTACATTAGTTCACCGGTTGCTGACTAATCCGGACGATCGCCTGAGTGTAGCTGGCGGCTGGCATACACACCTCAACATATTACGGGATGTGCTGGAAGGCAAAACTCCGGCTGGCTTCTGGCGGGTGCATGGGCGGGTTGAGGAAGAGTACAAGGCAAGGTTTAGCGATTAACTGTATTGGAAAGTCTGGCGTCAACTGTCTTGCAAAAGCGGTTTTTTGTGGTGCAAACCGGATGTTTTAGTCTTCGGGAGTACCGCATCAGCGGCCCCGAAGACTTATCAGAAACAAACAAAGTTTTGGCGTGTTTTGCCTCAGAAGCTCCGGAGCGTTTTTTTAACCACTCTTTTAGGCTACAAAACTAGTGTAAATCAACCATTTGCCTCACAGATTTGAGGCACAGAGCGCTGGCGGATCATTTTCAGTAGTTGCGGCAGCATCAGACCAAGCATCACTATGGCCATACCTGTCAGCTGAATAGCTGTAACTTCTTGTCCCATCATCACCGCGGTTAAGGCGGCGAACACCGGAATTAAATTAAAGAACAATGCAGCAGAAGCAGAGCCCAGTTTTTGCACGCCATTTAAGAAAAACAGATAGCCAACCACAGTGCCAAATACGCCTATGTAAAGCATGGCCAACAGCTCATTCAGAGACAGACTAAGCAGTTCGGTGATAGGGTGAATGTCTCCTTGCAGGCTATTGGCCGCCAAAATAAAAGCATCTCCGGATAACATGCTGATCAAGGTAAAAGGCAGCACAGCCAGCCAGTGGCTCATTTTTTGTGACGCTGTGGTATAAGCTGACCATAACAGCATGGCCGTGATAATAGTGATATCGCCCCGGTTAAATTCAAACTGCAACAGCGCCTGCCAACTGCCTTGGGTGATCACCAGCAAGACACCGGCTAAACCAAGGATCAAACTAAAGGCCTGAGCCCGGCTGATCCAGGTGCTGGACAACACCGACACCATCAGGGCTGTCACCAGCGGGCTTAATGCCATCACCAAAGCGCTATTCGTGGCAGTGGTGTCTTTAACTCCGGTAAAGAGCAACAAATTAAAACCACCGACACCTATCAGGCTGACACCTATCAACCAGGCGTACTGCGCTAAAGTCAGTTTGGGCCAGCGTTCGGCTTTAAAAACCAAATACAGCACCAGACAAAATGCTGCAATGCTGAAGCGCCACACCACCAGTGAGTTTTGCGACATATGTTCCAGCACTACTTTTGATACAGGAAATACACTTCCCCAACAAAAGACGCTGATTAATAACAATAAAATAGTGATAAAAGTAGATTGCTGTTTCATAGGATTGATTTAGCTGCTGAACTTGCTCTACAGTTTATAACTTCCATAAATTAAATAAATAATGACAAATGGCAGGTTAAATTCCAAAAATGAAACCTAATTACTCTCTTGATGATATGCGGCTGTTTTGGATGGTGGCAGAGGCGGGTAGCTTTCGTCAGGCTGCAACTGAGCTAGGCATTCCGCCTTCTACTTTAAGTCGCCGCATTAACGCTTTAGAACAAGCTTTGGGTTTACGGCTGTTGCATCGTGACGCTCATCGTATTCATTTAACCGGAACAGGGCGTCAGTATTTTCAGCGCTGTGGACCACTTTTTAGTGAGCTGAATGATATTTCCGGCGAGCTTCATGCCGAAAAACACCAACCTGCAGGTCTGCTCAGAATTGCTGCTCCGGTGAATACCATGTACCGCTGGCTGGCGGGCGCATTAAATCAATTTCAGTTACGTTATCCGAAAATTGATTTAGATATTCGGATGTCGAACTGGGTGATTGATGTCGGCGAACATGCAATAGATTTAGCGATCCGGGTTGGTGAACCCAGGTTGCAGGGCTGGATAGCGAGGCCTTTGACCATAGTGCAATCTTTGCTTTGCGCCAGTAGCCAGGCAACACAATGGCATCATATTCAGCATCCCTCAGAGCTAGTCAATTATCCTCTGATCGTCAGCAGCCCCATCAATGTGTGGCGCTTTATTCATCAGCAGGATCAGCAACAGATCGACTACAGTCCACAGGGCAATATCCGTCTGTCAGTGGACGATATGAATATGGCGATGCAGGCAGTTGAAGCCGGAGTTGGTATTGGCTATCTGCCACGCCGGGTGGTGCAGGAATATATGCAACAAGGCCGGCTCGTTGCGCTGGCCACAGACTGGCAAGGACCAAAACGTGAAACCTATTTGTTATACCGCGACCGTGACAATCAGCCCCTGCGTTTACGTTTGCTGATTGAACATTTGCTCGAAGTAGCACCAAAAGAATATTAAGCTGGGGGAATTGTACATTGCCCCTAAGACAGGGTTCAGCATGGCAGAACATCGTATTTTCAGCATGAAATTTTGCTCTGTTTATCCGCTTTATCTGCAAAAAGCTGAGCGCAAAGGCCGCACTCAAGCTGAAGTTGACCAGATCATCAGTTGGCTGACTGGCTATAGCAAGGCTGAATTAACACAGCAGCTGGAGCAGGGCTCTGATTTTAGAACCTTTTTTGCACAGGCTCCTGCGATGAACCCTAATGCTGTATTGATTAAGGGCGTGGTTTGTGGTGTTCGGGTGGAAGAGGTTGCCGATCCTTTGATGCAAAAAATCCGCTATTTAGACAAGCTGATTGATGAGCTGGCTAAGGGCAAAAGCATGGAAAAAATTCTGCGCTGATAGCAGCTGTTATTGTGTGTTTACCAGCCTGTGCTCCTTAGCGTAACTGCTGGGAGATTGGCCTGTATAGCGACTGAAGGCGGTGCTGAATGCACTGGCTGACTGATATCCGGTGCGATCTGCCACTTCAGTTAAAGCCAAATTCTGCCGTTTTAATAAATCTTTGGCCAGTGCCATTCGCCAGCGTTGCAGGTATTCCATCGGCAATACACCCACTGTGCGGGCGAAACGCTGAAAAAATGCAGTACGGGATAAGGCCGATAGTTGTGCCATAGCAGCAACTGTCCAGCTACGGGCCGGGTTGCGGTGAATTTCCCGAATCGCCACTGCTATACGCTCATCGGCCAGACCCCGCAATAAACCCGGTGGTGCCTGCTCTGTGGCTGTGGAGCGCAATGCCTCAATCAACAACACTTCCACCAGCCGGCTTAACACCAGATCCTGACCAGCTAATGCAGTTTGGCATTCGTCGTTAATCAGACTCACCAGCACTGGCAGGTTTTTACTTTGGCGCAGATGCACTATGCCCGGCAGCAAAGAGACCAATAAAGCAGAGTCGGGCGAGTGAAACTGGAAATATCCTCCTAATAAGCGCACATCCGCTGGCCCTTCTGTGCGGCCGTGACGAATTTCTCCTGTGGCTAAAGCCGCAGCTTTGGAGTCAATCAGTTGTGGTGTGGCGTGCTCAAAACCCGACATCGTAAAGCCCGGCGTGGTCGGCAGCAGAATAAAGTCACCTGCTTGCAAAATAACGGGGAGCTGGCCGTCCACCGCAAGCACACAACTGCCTTCGAGCACAGCACAAAAGCTGGGGAAACCAAAATCAGAATAACGTACGGCCCAGGCTCCGGCACCACTGATGCCTTTTGAAAACACAGTGCGGGGCTGTAGCAAGCTGATCACTTCTGTCAGTGGATCCATAAGTTTGAACTCCAGGTAATGAAATGCGGACTATGAATTATAGATAGTACAGATGGTATTCGCTACTTTAACCCCGGCGAAACTAACTTATGGAGATGCTATGAAGACTGTACTGATCACGGGGTGCTCATCTGGTTATGGCCGGGAAACCGCCTTGTATTTTTTGGCCCAGGGCTGGAAGGTGATTGCCACTATGCGCACACCAACCACTGATGGTTTTCCTCAGTCCGAACACTTAAGAGTGTTAGCTTTGGATGTCACTCAGGCCGACAGTATCAGGGCTGCATTGAAAGAGGCTGGCCCTATAGATGTACTGGTGAATAATGCCGGCATAGGGCTTTTTGGTGCTTGTGAAGCCACGCCGATGTGCACAGTGCGCGAGGTCTTTGAAACCAACACCTTTGGCATGATTGCTATGGCTCAGGCGGTGATCCCTCAATTTCGGGCTCAGCAGTCTGGTGTGATTGTTAATGTCACATCAAGCGCTGTATTAATGCCTATGCCATTGGTGGCTGTTTACACCGCCAGTAAAACCGCTATTGAAGGTTTTAGCTCCTCTTTGGCGCTGGAGTTAAAGCCCTTTGGCATTGAGGTGAAACTGGTGCAGCCAGGTTATGGCCCAACCACCAGTTTTACCCGCAATGGTGCTGAGCGGATGCAAGGTTTGATCACCGCCGATTATGCTGATTATGCCCAGGCTGTATTTGCAGCTTTTACGCAAGCGCAGCACTTTACCAAAGAGCTGGATGTGGCTGAAGCTGTGTTCCATGCCGCCACTGATCTATCAGGTCAACTGCGCTTTCCAGCGGGAGCCGACGCACTGGCTTTAGCTTAAAATAATGAATAAAAGTCACAGTGAGCGGCGGCTTGCTGTGACTTTTTTGTTCGTCCATCTTTGCTTTTGGGCATGTGTTTTATGGCAAACTAAGGAACTGAGTGTTCAACCTTATCCAACCTGTGGACAACAACCTTATGACGCCTGATCTGCTACCTGACCAGCATTTTTCAGCCATGTTATTTGATATGGATGGCACCATCATCAATTCTATTGCTGCTGCCGAACATGTCTGGGCCAACTGGGCCAAAGCTCATGGTATTGATGTGGAAAGCTTTTTACCCACTATTCATGGCAGAAGAGCGATAGACACTATCGCCAGTTTAAATTTGCCTGGAGTGGACGCAGCTGCAGAAGCGGCTTACATCACCCGGGCTGAAATAGACGAAGTTGAAGGTATTGAGGAGATACCGGGCGCAGCGGCATTTTTAAAGCAAATACCGCAACATCGCTGGGCTGTGGTGACTTCGGCTCCACGCGCACTGGCTTTAACCCGGCTCAGCGCAGCTGGTTTGCCCCTTCCAGCAGTATTAATCACTGCCGAAGATGTAGAGCAGGGTAAACCTCGACCTGATTGTTATTTACTGGCGGCAAAACGGCTTGGTGTCAGTTGCACTGACTGTCTGATTTTTGAAGATGCCGAAATAGGCATAGCTGCAGCTTTGGCTTCAGGTGGTACTTTGGTGGTCGTCACTGCGACCCACACAACACATAGTCCGGCAGGGGCAGCACAGCAACAGGCTGTAAAAGATTATCTTCAGTATGGTGATCTGCTGCTCAGTAAGCTGAAACCCTAAGAAATCTTCAGCCATCGTGGCAGAGGATGTTTTAAAAATATCACCTTGCATTTACATCTGTTCCTTCTTGGGCTAGGCTGGTTTTCGTGTTTCCATCATCCAAACAAAGCTCTGTATCAGCTGTAGGCAGCAGCCTGAATCTAAC
Source organism: uncultured Chromatiaceae bacterium (assembly GCA_946482615.1). The sequence goes on from CAMLSF010000059.1 coordinate 8,886, forward strand.
CAGCCCAATGAAAGGAATATCGTTATGAGCCAGCTTTTTTCTTCGTCCTGCAACGAACCCGAAGCCGAAATTGTCAGCGCCGCTATTTATCCGCCTATAGGCGTGATGCGGGTAGGCAATAGTCCAGAGGAATTTTTTATTGGTCCTGAGGTCAATCAGCCTGTAGCGGCCAATCCGGCGTTTTATCGGGATGCAACAGGGGCGCTGAAGCGTCAGGCGGCACGTTTTCGGATCTATGGTTTAGATGCATCAGGCCGGGCTGTAAAAGAGTTAACCGCAAACAACGCAACAATCCAATGGTCTGCGCGGCTGGCGAATCAAAAAGCCTCCTGGTACCAGTTTCAACTGGCGTTGGATATTCCTGAGGCGGCGGAAGCTGAGCCTTCGTTGCTGCGTAATGCCAAAGTGGCCGATCGCAGCACTTTATTGATTGATGGCGGGTCAAACAGCGTTTCCGGCAAAAATGCAGATGGCAGCGGTACTCAGTTTATCGGTACTTTTACCGGAGTGTCAGTGTACTTAGGCGAAATGCGCACCGATGAGGAAGGGCGCTTGCTGATGTTGGGGGGCCATGGTAAATCGGCCAACCCTGAAGGTAAACCTGCCGTCACCTTTGGCAATAACGAGGGTTGGTACGATGATACGTCCGACGGTCCCATTACGGCGCAGGTGCAATACGCTGGAAAAACTCTGGCGGTCAAACCGGCCTGGGTCGTCTGTGCGCCACCTGATTATGCGCCTATGCAAAAGTCGGTGCGGACCATGTGGGATTTAATGCGTGATGTGGCCGTCAGCGCTGGTCAACTGCCTGCGCCGGGCCGCCCTTCTTTTACCAATGATATTTTGCCGATTTTTCAGCGGTTAACAGATTTACAGTGGGTTAACGCCGGTTATGCAGCAGGCTTTGGCTGGAACAGTGCTTTTGATTTTACGTCAGAGCAGTGGCTGAAGCGTTTGTCTGATCCATCCAATACCTGGCAGGAAGCCCGCCGTACTCTGGCGCATAATTTCCGTTCTCTGGATACTGTGTTCAGCGCACCTAATGCTCAGGGCAGTAAACAAAGCTGGGATCCAACTTATGCAGCAGCGTCGCCGCAGTTATGGCCCTGGTTGTACGGTGATGCAATGGGGGTCAGTGCCAGTGCATCACCGCGTCAGTTTGTGTCTTTAACTTCGTTACAGCTGCGTGCTTTAGCGGATTGGGTTAATGGCAACTTTATTGCTGATTATGAACCCCACAAGCTGCCACCGCAGACACTGGAGCAAGTGCCACTTTGTCAGCAACCCGATATGTTAACCCGGGCCGCCATGGAGTTTTGTCTGGCGGATGCCTTTCATCCGGGTTGTGAAATGACCTGGCCTATGCGCACCGCAGGCATGTATTCGGAGGCGTTTCGCCTGCGCCATGCTGAAGATACAGCACCCACTCATGGCATTAACTATGGCCCTGAAATGACTTCGCAAATTGCGCTGCAAATCAATGGGCCTATCTGCAGTGGGCAAGTGGCTGGTGGTATTACACGCTGGATGGCTATTCCGTGGCAAACCGACACCGCCAGTTGCCGTGATGGCTATAACCTGGCTTACGACCCTTATTTACCAACCTTCTGGCCAGCCCGTGTGCCCAACAATATGCTGAATCAGGCCAATTACGCCAAAGTGATCAACGAGACTTTGCCTTTGACTGAGCGTCAGCAGGCCTTTAATGAACGCGAATTCTGGCTGGATGATTTACCTATAGGACCAACCACAGATTATTTGGCGCAAATTAACAGCATGATTGATCACTTTGCGGATTTAGCCGTGGTGTTGCCACAAAGCAAAGCAGGTGTCAGTCATTTCCCCACTGTGATGCAAGTGGGGATCACTCCGGAAAAACCTGTGCAGGTACTGAAAGTCAAAGCCAATCAACAGACCGATTTACAAGGACTTCCCCGGGCGCAACGCAGACCGGATTTAAGTCAGACTGACAAAGCCAACAGACTACGCAGGCGTTAACAATGAAGGATGACAAGACGCAGATTGTGATCCTCGGGGCTGGCATTGGCGGCTGTATTGCTGCCCTTGCTTTAGCACCTGTTTATTCAGTGATGCTGGTTGATCAACAGACTGAACCACAGGCCAGAGTGGGTGAGTGTCTGGCTCCTGCGGCAGGTCGTATTTTGCATAAACTGGGGCTGTTGGATCTATTAATGGATGGTCATTTAAACTCTCATGGCCTGTTGTCCTATTGGGGCTCTGAGACCCCAACATTGCTTGATCAACTGGCCAACCCCGATGGCCATGGCTGGCATTTAAACAGACAGTTATTTGAACAACAGTTAAGGGAGAGAGTGCAAAGGCGGGGCATTATGTGTTTGTGGCCCGCATCTTTTCGTGCAAGCGAACAAAGAGCCAATGGCTGGCTGCTGGAGTTACAGCACAACAACAAGCCGCTCCAACTGCACAGTCAATTAGTGATAGATGCGACGGGGCGGCATAGCCGTTTTGCCCGCGCCCTTGGTGTCCGGCGGCTGAATCTGGATCAACAACTGTCGGTCTGGCTGACGGCTTTAGTCAAAGTACGGAAACAGATCAGTGTATTAAGCTCAGTGCCGGATGGCTGGTGGTACAGCGCTCCTTTGCCTGTATTACCCGGCGTTGAAAAAAAGCTGGCCGATGCTGCACAGCCAGAAGCCCAGGCCCGGCTTTTTGCTTTGCAACTGCAGCCCGGACAGTTCAATAAAGATTTAAGCCAGTCCAGTGCTGCATTTTTACAGGCTGCTGCTCTGGTGCCCGGACTGAACACTTTAGTGCAGCAGATTATTCCGGGGACTGAAACTCTGCATGGTGTGGTCGCTGCGAACTCATCGAAACTGGAGCAAGGCTGTGGCGAGGGCTGGTTTGCTATTGGTGATGCAGCCATGAGTTTCGATCCACTGTCTTCACAAGGCATCTTTAACGCCATGGCAACAGCTATGCAACTGGCCGATTTACTGATTAAACATGGCCTGCAGCATCAAGACACTGCAGCTTTGTATCAGGCGCAACTGGACAGTATCTGGCAGCATTATCTGGCGCATAAAGATAGGTATTATGCGTTGGTAAGTTAGCGGAATATGTAAGCTTATGCAGATGCATTGCCCTTTGTCATCAAAAGCCTCTTCGTCATGAAATAAAGACATGGATTTTTATAATCAATAGCTTAGAATCTAAGCACTTTAGAAAAAAGTGATGTAACTGGCGCATACAGCGCTTCTCTACACTATTCCTACACTATTGATAAGGCTTTGCATGGACACTCTGGCTGATTTTCAACAAGATATGCGTCGTGGTTATTTATGGGGCGCAACAGGTATTATCACTTCAGGTTTGGTCTGGCTGATTGCCGGACTGGTGGCTTGTTTTAGTCTGCCACAGTATGCAATCTGGACATTATTTATTGGCGCTTCTTTTATAGTTCCGGTGGCGAACTTGCTAGACCGTGCTTTGGGAGCCGCAGGTAAACACTCGGCCGGAAACAAGCTGGCGCCGCTGGCGATGGAAAGCACAGTTTTTATGCTGATGTGCCTGCCTCTGGCCTATGGCTTGTCGTTATTCCGGATGGAATGGTTTTTTCCTGCTGTATTGATGATTATTGGCGGTCGCTATTTACTCTTTGCCACTGTGTACGGAACTCCTTTGTATTGGTTGCTCGGTGGTAGTCTTGGCGCTGCAGCTGTGATCGCCTATCAGTTTGTCTTTCCGCCTTATGTCGCCGCATTAACTGGCGCAGGCATAGAGCTGCTGTTTGGCGCTGTGCTTTTGGCCATGAAAAGGCGTAGCTATTAAAGTTTGGCCAAGCCTTTTGGCTTCAGCTGGGTTTTTAATAAAATTTTGAAGCCCTCTTTTTCCTTAAGTTTTCTTTAAGCTTCCTGACACAGACTGCATGCTAAACCGGTATGCAGGAGTGTGCTTATGTTGTCTTCTTATCAGTTCGACCCCTCTGTAGTTGTCAAATTGCCAGCGCCATCAGAGGCTGACACTAAAGCGCTGCTGCAGTTAGTAAAAAGCTCAGACCTGCAGCGTGCCTCTATTGAACAGTTTATTGCGTCAGGTTTTGCCAAAGCTTATCAGGCCGATGTGCATAAATTTATGCCCAATTTATTAGGCGTAAGCAGAGCAGGTGAATGGCAGGCGGTGCTTGGATTACGTTGTGCTGTTCATACTCATTTATTTATCGAACACTACCTGCCCGCTCCTGTAGAGCAGTTACTTGCGACTCATGGCGTGCATGCCAAACGTTCTGAACTGATAGAAATTGGTCATTTGTATGCCACCAGCAGACAAAGCTTATTGCAGCTGTTTGTGCTGATGGCGTATGCGCTGGACCAGCTGAATTACCGCTATTTGCTCTGTGCTGCGACCTCTGCAGTGCGCAGTATTCTAAGCCGTCATGGCATTGAACTGACAGAGCTTGGTGAGGCTAAAGCCGAAGCTTTAGGGGAAGACGCCGCCAGTTGGGGTTGTTACTACGACACCCAGCCAAAAGTTTGTCTGATGGATTTAGCAGCCGTTACCCGCCTTATTCACAGCGATGCAAAACTCACAGCCTTGGCGCATCAGCACTGGCCGCAGTTGCATCAGTTAGTAGCCCGTTTACCAGAAGGAGGCTGCTGATGCGGATTGAGTTACCACCAACAGCAGTACTGCATGATGTCGCCAGTGGCCAGAGTTATTCTCAGGCTCGGATAAAAAAACAAATGGCGGTATGGCAGGAATTATTACTGGGCTATGGTGCACAGCGTATTGCGTTGGCAGCCGATAGTTCTGCCCAGTGGGCATTGCTCGATTTAGCTTGTCTGGATGCGGATTTACTTTTGGTGCCGCTACCGACCTATTTATCTGAAACTCAGCTCGCCCATGTGATGGCGCAACTGGAGCCCGATCTGTATATCACTGATCAGGAACAACTTTCGGCAGAATTTAGTTTGCTGGAGCAAGTCGGCGATTTATTGCTGTATAAGCGCGAGTTACAAAGTTCCGGTGCTGCTATTCCTGCCACTTGTCAGAAAATCACTTTTACCTCGGGCTCGACAGGCCAGCCCAAAGGTGTGTGTTTATCAGCACAGAGTCAGCTGGATGTTGCGCACAGCCTGCTGGAGCGCATCAACCAAAATGCACCTAAACATTTGTGTGTATTGCCTTTAAGCACCTTGCTGGAGAATATCGCAGGTATTTATGCGCCTTTGTTGGCTGGCGGCGAAGTATGGATAGCGCCGGATTCTTTGCGTGGTTTTAGTGGGAGTCAACTGAATAATCCTCAGGCCTTGCTGGCGCTGATCAGCAACACAGCCCCAAAAAGCCTGATTTTAGTGCCTGAACTATTGCAACTTTTAGTGATGGCGCGCGCTCAGGGCTGGCAGGCACCCACATCACTGCAGTTTATTGCCGTAGGTGGTGCCCATGTATCCGCCGCTTTATTACAACAGGCAGCCCGTCTTGGTTTACCTGTGTATCAGGGGTATGGCTTAAGTGAATGCGCTTCAGTGGTGGCATTGTCCAGTGTTGATGCCCGTCAAAGCTCGGCTGCAGAACTGGAATCTGTTGGTACGCCTTTAGCCCATCGGGATGTCGAAATCATAGAGGGAGAAATTGTGGTAAAGCAGCTATTTCTCGGTTATCTGGGCGATGCGGCCTCTCTAAGTGACAAAGTCTTTACCGGCGATTTGGGCGAGCTGGATGCACAGGGCCGGTTACGTATTATGGGGCGGCGGAAAAACTTATTGATCTCCAGCCTGGGCCGCAATATTTCCCCTGAATGGCCAGAAGCCTTGTTAACTCAAAGTAGTTTAATCCGCCAGGCCGTGCTGGTCGGGGATGCTCAGCCTTATTGTGCCGCCTTGTTGTACTTATCGGATGCCAAAGCGGCGACGCAGTTGCCTGCTTATCTGGATGGAGTGAACCAGCAATTACCGGATTACGCACAAATCAAAGCTTATTTGGTATTAAGCCAACCCTTGTCTGTGGCCGACGGCACCTTAACCGCCAATGGCCGGCCACGCCGCGCTGAAATAGCGAAAAAATACCAAAACGAAATCAATGATTTATTTGTTTCTGATGCTGTAACAGGAGAGTCCTATGAGTTTTTATCAAAGCTTGGTTAATGCCACCGCACAAGAGCGTGCTTATTTACTGGATGCTCCGATGATCCGCCGTACTTTTGCCGGCGACTTTACGCTGGATCATTATGTGGCTTTTCTGAAACAGGCCTATCATCACGTTAAACATACAGTACCGCTGCTGATGTCGGTTGGGGCTTTGTTACCTGAATCCAAAGAATGGTTACGTGAGGCTGTGGCTGAATACATTGAAGAAGAGCTGGGCCATCAGGAATGGGTGCTCAATGACATTGCCGCTTGTGGTTATGACAAAGAGCAGGCTCGCGCCAGCACTCCGGCTTTTGCCACTGAGCTGATGGTGTCTTACGCCTATGACTCAGTGCGCCGTGTGAATCCATTGTGCTTTTTTGGCATGGTGCTGGTGCTGGAAGGCACGTCCATCGCCTTAGCTGAACAAGCCGCCACTAAAATTGCCGGTACTTTGCAGCTGCCGCGTAAAGCCTTTAGTTATCTGAACTCCCATGGGGCTTTGGATCAGGACCATATTAAGTTCTTCGAAAGCCTGATGGACAAGATCACAGATCCGGCCGAGCAGGCGCTGATTATTCATAGCGCAAAAGGTTTTTTCCGCTTATACGGCGATGTATTCCGCAGCCTGGAACAACCTCACGGCCTGACTAAAAAACTGATCGCAGAGGAGGCGCTGGCATGACTATGTTGGCAGGCAAAACTGTGCTGCTGACCGGAGCAACGGGCGGCATAGGGGCAGAAGTGGCCAGACAGTTAAGCGGCGAGGGTGCGCGGCTGATTTTAACCGGCCGCTCTGTTGAAAAACTGCGGGCGCTGCAAAACCAGCTGGCGGCTGAAACTCTGATTTACTCCTGTGATTTAACCAGTACCGCAGAGCAACAGGGGCTGCTGCAGTTTTGTCAGCAGCAGGGCGGCATTGATGTACTGATTAACAATGCGGGTATTAGTCAGTTTGGTTTGTGTCAGCAACAGCAGTTCAGCGCGCTGGTCAGCATTAATCTGCTGGTGCCTATGCAGCTATGTCAGCTGTTTCTGCCGATGTTACGTCAACGCCAGGGCCAAATTGTTAACGTCGGCTCAGCCTTTGGCAGCATAGGTCACCCTGGTTTTACCGGCTATTGCGCGACCAAATTTGGTTTGCGGGGTTTTACTGAAGCCTTACAGCGTGAGCTGGCCGATAGTGGCGTACAGGTGAAGTACTTTGCCCCCAGAGCGACAGAAACCGCCATTAATTCCAGCGATGTAGTGCTGTTGAATAAACAGCTGGGGAACAGCATGGATAGTCCACAATGGGTGGCAGAACAGTTGATACAACAGCTGAAGTCGAACCAGCTGCGCCGTTTTCTCGGCTGGCCTGAACGGATTTTTGTCCGCCTGAACGGAATATTCCCGGCTCTGGTGGATATGGGGTTAAAAAGTAAATTAACACTGATTGAATTATTTGCAGTGGGTAAAACCCGCTAACGAGGTAATGATGAACATAGTATCGAAAAAATTAGCATGGATCCCTGTGTTATTGCTGGCTTTGGCTGCTCAGGCCGATGTACTACAGGATATTAAACCTTTGCAGGACCGTTGGGCTGAAGTGAACTACAGCATGAACGAGGATCAAAAGGAAAAAGCTTTTCCAGAGCTGGTTAAACAAGCCAATGCTGTAGTGGCAGCTAATCCGGATAAAGCCGAAGCCCTGATTTGGCGTGGCATTATTAAATCCAGTTATGCCGGGGTAAAAGGGGGCTTAGGCGCTATGTCGCTGGCGGAGGAGTCCAAAGCCGACCTTGAAGCCGCACTTAAAATTGACAGTCATGCCCTGCAAGGTTCGGCTTACACCAGTTTAGGGGTACTGTATTACAAAGTACCGGGCTGGCCTATTGGCTTTGGCAGCGACAAAAATGCCAGAAAAATGCTGGAGAAAGCCCTGAGCATTAACCCACAAGGTATTGATCCTAATTATTTTTATGCAGAATTTTTAACAGAAGAGCGCGACTATAAAGCAGCCATGGGTTACATTGAAAAGGCAAAACAGGCGGCTCCGCGGCCGGATCGTGTTAGTGCGGATCAAGGCCGTTTACAGGAAATTGCGGCGCTGGAAGCCAAAGTTGCGAAAAAGCTCAAACGTTAATCTACAAAACCTGTTAGGGCGGGGCTTGCCCCCGCCCGTCTATCGTTCAATACGATGCTGTTTAGGGCTTTACCGACTTTTGTATTCAGGTGAGAAGGGTATGTGATGAGATTATTACTGGTCGAAGACGACTTAGATTTAGCCAAAGGCCTGGTGCTGGCGTTGTCCAGTCAGGGCTTTGCGGTTAATCATGTCAGTACAGGTCAACATGCCTTAAGCAGCATCAAAGCCAAAGACTGCGATGCTGTGATCCTGGATTTAGGTCTGCCCGATATGGACGGTCTGGCTATCCTCAAACAAAGCCGCCAGAAAGATAGTCACTTGCCTGTGCTGGTGCTGACTGCCCGTGATGGGGTGGATGACAGGATCCGCGGTCTGGATTCAGGTGCTGACGATTATCTGGTGAAACCTTTTGCTATGCCTGAATTATTCGCCCGTTTGCGGGTGATAGAACGGCGGCTTGGTACAGCTGCCACGCATTTAATTAAGTTGCAACAGGTTGAGCTGGATACCAGCGCGCATCTGGTGCGGGTTGAAGGCGAAGCTATTGGTTTATCACGCCGCGAATACATGCTGCTCAAAGAGCTGATGGAGTCGGCAGGACGGATCAAAACCCGCGAACAGCTTGAAGCCAGTTTGTATGCCTGGGGTGAAGAAGTGGCCAGCAATGCTTTGGAAGTGCATATCTCCAATTTAAGGAAAAAATTGCCAAAAGATTTTATTAAAACCTTACGTGGCGTAGGTTACAGCGTGAGTTCAGGCTGACACTATGAGATCCCTGCGCCGCTATTTAGTCACAGTGTTGATTGCGCTTTTTACGCTGATAAGCTTTGTTGCGGCTTTACAAAGCTATAAACAAAGTGCGGTCCGGGCTGAGGCTTTGTTTGATCAGGATTTGCAGGTGCTGGCGTCCAGTTTGTCGCAGCAGTATCAGGCCGGTGCACAGCAGGAGCTTGGGCTGGCTTTGCAAGTCTGGCAAAAAGGCGAGCTGGTGTATCGCAGTGCTTTAGCGCCTGAAACTGCGATGTCGGACGCTGAAGGTTTTAGTGAACATAATTTTGCCGGCAAAAGATGGCGGGTGTTTCGTCAGACACCGACGGATCTGCTGACAGTGATAGTGGCGCAACCGCTAAAGCAGCGGCAGCAACTGGCCGATGAAGTGATCACAGCCTCTATTTATCCGGTGGTGCTGAGTTTACCTTTGCAGGCGGTATTGATATGGCTGGTGGTCAGTAAAGCCTTGTCGCCTATCAAACGTTTTTCTGCCCAGCTGTCGTCGAAAAAAGCCAATGATTTAAGCCCCGTGGAGCTGGACCAGGTACCGGCTGAGCTGGATCAGATGCTGAAAACCACCAATCAGTTATTTGCCCGATTAGCCGATGCTTTTGAACGGGAAAAACGTTTTGCCTCAGATGTGGCGCATGAGCTGCGCACCCCACTGAGCGTATTGCAGGTGAATTTGCATAATGCGTCGCAGCAATGGCAAAAGTCAGGCATCAGCGATCCGGAGGGGTCTATGCTGGCCTTGCAGTCTGGTGTAGAGCGGATGAGTGCGCTGATCGAACAAATTATGTTATTAAACCGCACTAATCCGGAGCATTTTCAGGCCCGCACAGAACAGCTGGATTTAGCTGGTTTATGCCGTCAGGTAGTCGCCGACTGGTACCCTCAAATTGACAGCAAAAAGCAACAGATAGAGCTGGTGGGCCTTGAACATTTGTCTCTGAAAGGCGACGCTTTTGCGCTGCGGTTACTGGTCAGTAATCTGGTGGGTAATGCCAGTAAATACACTCAGATGGGGGGAGCAATTCAATTGCAACTGTCGGCAACGCCGGATAAAGCCATTTTGGTGGTACAGGATAACGGCCCAGGTATAGCGCCGGAAGAATACAACAGAGTGTTTGACCGTTTTTATCGGGTTGGCGGCGACAGGCATCAATCCGGCACGCTGGGTTCAGGTTTAGGCTTGGCGATAGTGCGGGATATAGTGGTGTTGCATCAGGGCCAGATCCACCTTGCGGTGTCGGATTTTAGCAGCGGATTAAAAGTGACAGTGGAACTGCCTCTTTGAAAAAAGACAGTTGAGAAAAAAACAGTTGAGAAAAAACACTAAAAAGGGATTTCCCATCACAGCCTTATTCCTGCTGACTCTGCCCGTGGTGGCGGAGCAACAGGTCTTTGAGCTGCAGATCAAAGATCATCTGTTTCAGCCCTCAGTGCTTTATGTACCAGCGGGCGAAAAAGTGAAGTTGCTGGTGCTGAATCAGGATCCGTCGCCTGAAGAATTTGAAAGCTTTAGTTTAAACCGCGAAAAAGTGATTTTAGGTCACGGCAAAGCCACCTTATTCATCGGACCTTTAGAGCCGGGAAACTACCAGTTTTTTGGCGAATACAATCCGGACAGTGCGCAGGGCGTGTTAATAGCTTTACCGGAAGCAGAATGGCTGCAGCATAAGGCGAATCATGCTTATTAATACAGTGCTGATGTTTTTACGTGAATTACTGCCGCTTTGTTTGCTGCTGGCAACTTTGCTGGTCTGGCACCGGAATGTCTGGCGTCATTTTGTGCTGTATTTTGCCTTCCCCTCAGTACTGATGTTAAGCCTGATCAGCCTGCAGATGGTTTGGATCTCAGAGCAAATGGATGGCCTTGGGCTCGAGCTTTTATATAGTTTTTTGTATCTGAGTTGTTTTGTATTGCTTTGTCTGGCTGCTTTGCAAGTCCGCTGGGCGCTATTGAGTTCAGCTTTAGCCGCTGCCTCTTTGTTCAGCATCAGTGGCAGTAACTTATTGTTGTATATCTGGTTACCAACACAGGCAGAAAATACGCCGGCCGATTTGCTGTTAGGTTCAGCTTTGGGTGTTGGCATAGGGGCCAGCATAGCTGTGTTGTGGTATTACTTGCTGACTGAGTTGAAACAATGGCGCAGCAGCAGTTTTGCTGTGCTGTTGTCTTTGTCAGGCGCCCGTCAGGTGCTGATGGCATCGGCTTTATTGATCCAATCCGATTGGTTGGTGGCAGGCCCCGGGCTTTGGCACACTGAAGAGTGGTTGTCGGAGCAATCTGAGCTGGGTTTCTTTTTACAGGCGCTGATGGGCTACGAAGCCACACCCAGCCTGTCGCAGCTGCTGTTGTATCTGCTGTGTTTTGTGGTGTTGTTCTGGTGTTGCAGCTTGATGGAGAAAAAAAGATGAAGCTTTACAGCAAAAAAGCGGTGGTGAAGGCTTTGTGTTTGGTTTGTCTTTTAAGCAGCACTTCGGCTTTGGCGGACGGGCGCGTGGTGGATAAGGTGTATCACCCTTATGTGCAGCCGCTGGAGCGTGAATTTGAATACCGTTACTTTTACCAGCGTCAGGCTGATCATCCGGA
>CAMLSF010000060.1 GCA_946482615.1 uncultured Chromatiaceae bacterium
AGTGTATGCTGGCAGCAATCTTAAGGGGGAAATCAATGAAAACTATAGCTTTAGTAGCACATGATGGAAAAAAGGCTGAATTGCTGGCTTGGGTAAAACAACATGCAGATTTTTTTCAGGATAAACAGCTGGTAGCAACAGGTACCACAGGCCGTTTATTGAGCGAAGCCTTAAACAAAGAGGTGTTGTGTCTGGCCAGCGGTCCTTTGGGTGGCGACCAGCAAATTGGGGCTTTAATTGCAGAGCAAAAAATTGACTGGCTGGTGTTTTTTTGGGATCCGTTGTCGTCTCAGCCTCATGATCCTGATGTTAAAGCGCTGATCCGTTTAGCTGTAGTCTGGAATATTCCGGTAGCTTGTAATAAAGCCACTGCGGATTTTATTGTGACTTCAGCATTAGTAGGACAGGATTATCAGCGCACTGTGCCTGATTTCTCTAGTCACAACAACAGATTGGCGAAGTGAGAGGGGATGTCTTGTCTGGTTACAAAATGTTGACAATAATTCCTGTTTTGGTTTAACTAACCGGGATTATTTTTTAAAGGACAATTTGATATGGATATTCATCATTCAACTGCTTCAACTGAAGCGGCTTCTGCTCGTCGTTCAAGGGTGCAATTTTCTGGTCGTGGTGCTGAGTTTTTTGGTATCTGGATAGTCAATGTGCTGCTGACCATAGTCACGCTTGGTATCTACAGCGCATGGGCTAAGGTTCGCACTACTCAGTATTTTTATGGTCACACCAAAGTGGATGGTCATAGTTTTCGGTACTTAGCCACACCCATCCAAATTCTGAAAGGCCGCATTATCGCTGTCATTATTTTTGCCCTTATTTCCGTATTAAGTGCGTTCAGTCCGTTGTTTGGTCTGATGGCTGCATTAGTGTTCTTGTTTGCATTGCCCTGGTTACTGGTGCAGGGGCTGAAATTTAATCTGCGGATGACCAGCTATCGCAATGTGCGTTTTGGCTTCCACGGTACTTATGGCCCGGCTTTTATCTATTACCTGTTGTTGCCATTTTTGTGCATTTTTACTTTGTATCTGGCTATGCCCTGGGCACTGAAAAAGTTGGATCATTTCGTATTCAGCAATATCAGCTTTGGTGGTAAAAGATTTGAGGTCAATACCCAAACCTCAAACTACTTCCAGGCGTTTTTTGTTGCTTTAGGTGTAGCTATCGGCCTGGGTATTGCCTGCGGTATAGTTGCCGCTGTTGCAGGTTTTGCTACGCCAGAGCCGCAAGCCGGGTTTAGTTTGGCTATATTGCTGTTGTATATCGCATATTTTGGCGTTTTTATGCTGGTTGGTGCTGTCTATCAAGCCATGATCCGCAATCATTTGTTTAACTCTACTTCTTTACCTGAAACTGCTGACTTGCATTCAAACCTCGACGCAATTGATTTGGTTTGGGTGACCTTCACCAATATGGTGCTGATACTTTGCACTTTGGGTTTAGCTTACCCCTGGACTAAAGTCCGGATGGCCGCTTTATTGGCAGCAGCCACAGAAGTGACAGTCTACCCGGCAGCAGACCGCCTGACCGATCCGTTACAACAGAATTCATCTGCTTTTGCCGAACAGGCAGCCGATCTGTTTGACGTTGATTTATCCCTGACCTGATGCAGACCATTAAAGGACAGTTTCAGCATGCCGCCAGCACAGAACACTGTGCTGCGGTGTTGCATTTAACTGAGCAAGGGCAAGTGTTGTTGTATGCTGAGCATGACAATGCGCTGCTGCTGGAAGCCACAGCAGATAGCTATAAAGTGGCTGAGGTGTTACCTGGTTTGCCTGCTGAATTGTTGTTTCAGACCGGCGCTGTATTTTCGCCAGCGGATCACAATTGGCGCTGGCCTAAAAGTGGACGCCAGAATCTGACATTGAAACTGGAAACCAACAAATCGCTGATTGTTTTGTCAGTGATAGCTGTGCCCATACTGATTTGGTGGCTCACCACTGTAGGCTTGCCAAAAGCAGCCACAGCTTTAGTGCCCTGGATCCCTGTTTCTGTTGAAGAGAGTATTGGCCAGCAAAGTATGCAGATGTTTGACCGTACTTTGTTGTCTGATTCAGAACTTAGCCCGCAGTTACAACAGTCGATTCGTCATCAGTGGCAAACAGCTCTTGATCAGTTGCAGTTAAGCAGCGGTTATCAGTATCAGTTGCATTTTCGTGCCAGTAAAAGACTGGGAGCCAATGCTTTTGCATTACCGGGTGGTTATCTGACTATTACGGATGAGTTGGTCAAGCGTTTAGAGCAACAACCTGATGCCATCCTGGCGGTGCTGCTGCACGAAGTTGGGCATGTTGAACACAGGCACGGTATGAAGCTGGCGGCACAAGCCACCGCCAGTACCATAGTGATGTCGGTATTGTTCAGTGATCTGGAAGGGGTGACAGAGGCGGTATTAGGTACAGGTACCTCGCTGGTTCAATCCGCCTTCTCCAGAGATATGGAGCGTCAGGCGGATCATTTCTCTACTCAATCCTTGTTAAAACTGAACAAGTCACCGCAGGCTTTTGCCGAAGCCATGCAGGCTTTGACCAAAGATCAGCCGAAAGAAGAGCTGATGCCCTGGCTGGAGTATTTGAATTCGCATCCGAATACCAAAGAGCGGATAGAAAAGGCCACACAACAAGCGCAGCCTTGATCTGATGCAAGAGGCTTAAAAACCGCTTAATACCAGTTTGCCTATCGCTTGTTGGCTCTCAATCAACTGATGTGCCTTACGCAGGTTTTCGGCGTTAATTTTGCCAAAATCTGCGCTTAAGGTGGTTTTTAACTGACCCGCATCCACCATGTTTGCCACTTGCTGTAACAAGTGCTGCTGAGCAATCATATCTTCGGTTTGATACAAAGAGCGGGTAAACATCAGCTCCCAGTGCAGCGATAAACTTTTACGTTTCATCGGGCGTATATCAATAAGCTCCGGATCGTCTATCAACGCCAGTTTGCCTTGAGGTTTAATCAGCTCGATGATGTCGTTAAAGTGATAGTCGGTATGAGTCAGACTTATTACATAATCGACTTCAGGTAAACCCAGTGTTTTCAGCTGTGCCGCCATAGGCTTTTTATGATCCAGCACTAAATCTGCACCTAAGGTTTTTACCCATTCACTGGTCTCTGGTCTGGAGGCTGTACCAATGATCTTTAACTGAGTTTTTTGCCGTGCCAGTTGCAACAACACTGACCCTACGCCACCCGCCGCACCAATCACCAGCAGAGATTTACCTTTAGTGTTGTGTTCATTCAGTTCAAGCCGGTCAAATAACAGCTCCCAGGCTGTAATGGCCGTTAAAGGTAAAGCTGCGGCTTCGGTAAAACTTAAGCTTTTTGGCTTAAAGCTGACAATACGCTGATCCACCAGGTGAAACTCGCTGTTTGAACCTGGTTTATCAATAGCACCAGCGTACCAGACTTCATCGCCTGCTTTAAAACCACTGACTGCGCTGCCCACTGATACCACAACACCAGCAGCATCCCAGCCTAATACTCTCGGCTGGCCCTCTGTGTTGGCATTACGGCGGATTTTAGTATCGACCGGATTTACGGATACAGCTTTTACTGCAACCAGCAGATCGTTTTCGCCCGGCGTTGGGGTGGGCAGCTCTATGTCGTATAAAGACTGTGGATCTGTGGCTGGTAAATTCTGGCTATAGACTATGGCTTTCATCTGGATGCTCCATTGGGTTGATGCTGTAAGTTTAAGGGGGCAGACTATTTAGAAAAATATGCTAAACTTGGATTCAGTTTCAAAAATAATTTGATAATGATGCTCAGAACCGACGACTTACAACTTTTTGTACTGACAGCTGACTTAGGCTCGATTTCGGCTGCAGCGCGTGAGCTGGATCTGTCGCCTGCGCTCGCCAGTGTGGCGTTAAAACGACTGGAACAGCAGCTGAATACTCAACTGATTTTGCGTTCTACCCGCAGTTTAAGGCTGACCACAGCAGGTATGGCCTATCTGGATTATGCCCGCCAGGCCATCCAGCTGTTGGGCCAGGGCCAGCAGCTATTGCAACTGGGCAAGGAGCAGTTATCCGGTGAATTGACTTTATCTATGCCATCAGATTTTGGTCGTAATAGCATGGCGGTGTGGCTGGCGGAGTTTCAACAGCAGCACCCGAAGTTGCAGCTGAAAATCAGGGTCAGTGATCGTTTAGCTGATTTAGGCCGTCAGCCTGTGGATTTGGCTTTGCGTTATGGTGAACCTAAAGATTCGCAGCTGATTGCTATGCCTTTAGTACCGGATAATCACAGGATACTTTGTGCCTCTCCTGATTATGTTCGCCGCTTCGGAGCTCCGGAGCGACCAGAAGATATCAATGAACATCAGGTGTTACAGCTGGTGTTGGGGGAGGCTGTACATAGTAAATGGCAGTTCTGGCTGGACGGACAACCACAACAGGTGCAGGTGTGTGGCGCTTTGGTGGCTGATGATGGTGATGTGGTGCGGCGCTGGGCTGTGGCAGGTTTAGGTATTGCCTATAAATCACGTTTGGATATTCTGTCTGACTTACGCTCAGGCGCTTTGGTGAAGTTGTTACCTGACTATAAAACTGAGCAAGCGCCTTTGTATTTATTGGCGGTGCAGCGTTTGTCTTCCTCTCCTGTACTTAAAGCATTATCAGAGTTTTTGCTGCAAAAGTTGCGGCAGCATTGGCAAGGTTAACAGGCGTCAAGCTTCAAAAATAAAGGATGAGAACGGATGACATGGTTAAAGAATGAGGTTTTAGAAGGCGAATTTGTCCGGCTGGAACCTATGGCGTTATCGCATATAGCAGATTTGCAGCAAGCCGTTGCTGATGGCGAAAGCTGGAAACTTTGGTATGCCATGGTGCCTACAGTGGAAGAAATGCCAGCTTATGTGCAAGAGGCTTTAACCAGCAAAGCCGAAGGGGCTTCACCTTATGTGGTGCGTTGTAAAACCACAGGCCAGATTGTTGGCACCAGTCGTTATTACATGGTCGATGCTGCCAGCAGAAGAGCTTTAATTGGTTACACCTGGTATGCCGAATCTGTACGACGAACAGCTATCAATACAGAAGCTAAGTTTCTGTTGTTAAGTAATTTATTTGAAAATTACCAAGCTATAGCTGTAGAGTTTCGCACCCACTTTTTTAACCACACCTCACGCAAAGCCATAGAGCGTTTAGGCGCCAAAATGGACGGTATCTTGCGTCAGCATATGATTTTAAAAGACGGCTCAGTACGCGACACTGTGGTCTATTCCATCATAGCCTGCGAATGGCCGACGGTAAGACGGCATTTATTATTGAAATTAGGCCGCGACTAAGGCGTCAAAAGTAGGATGCAATCGCCACGAAGTGGCATTGCATCATTAACATCATGTCAGAACATTAGGCCTGATAACTCTTTTAAATACAAAGGAGTTGCCGGATGTTGGCTTAATTCAAAAAACAAAAAGGCCGTCAGGAAGATGCTGACTAAAGAACCCCAGAACCAGTGGTGTTTAGGTTGATCCTGCTCTTTGTACTGCAGGTACTTTTTCAGTAAGTAGCTGCTAAGCACGGCCAATAACACTGAGCCTGCCAGCAAGCTGTAAAACAAGGCCAGGTTAGTACCTTTCAGTTGCCAGGCCACACCAGCCAGAATACCAGGCAGGAAATAAGCGATGGGCCAGAGCACACAAGCCAGCATTGCTGCGGGGAAATAACGGGATGGTGCTAACTGCAGCATACCAGCTAACAAAGGCAATAATGGCCGGCTTGGGCCAATAAAACGGCCTGCAACTATCGCCAGCCAGACATTGTTTTCTAAAGCGCCGCTGACTTTATCCAGCTCTTTTTGCTGACGGGATAACCAGCTCCAGCTTTCGAGCTGAGGCCTGAACTTACGTCCTGCCAGATAAGATAAGGAATCCCCAACCAAACCTGCAGCGGCTGCCACCAGGCAGGCGGTCCAGAAGCCCATTTGTTCAGCACCAATCAACACCCCAAAACTAAACATTAAAGCTGTACCAGGCACAAGCAGGCCCAGCACAGCCACAGACTCGGCAAAAGTTAGTAAGAATAAAATCAGCAGGGCATAGGCCTGATAATCAGTCAGCAGCTGCTGTAACCATTGTTCCATCTGTCACTCGTATCTATTTCAAAGCTTTGATTACGGCAGTATCGGGGCTGAGGCTTGCATATTCAAGCCGCTTTGCCGCCAGAACCACAAAGAGATCGGATAAATCTGTTGGTTTGCGGAGATGTTATATTGTATCATTTTGTGCCTTTGTTTTATCAACTCAGCCCAATTTTTTGTAGTGACCGGACTAAAAACATCATGCCAAGCCTAAATTTTAAACTCTCTTTTCTTCTGCTCTCTTTAGGCTTTATTGCCTCTGTTCCTGTTGTTATGGCTGAGTCGGCAGAAGATCTTGAGCGTATCGAAGTGTTGTATCGGCAGGCTTATCGTGGTGATATTCCGGCTCAGTCTTTACCTCAGTCCATTACAGTGATCGACAAAAGTGTATTGCAAGACAATGCCTTAACACGTTTTCAGGACGCTCTGGATTTTTCGGCCAGCATTTCCCGGCAGAATAACGGCGGCGGTTTATGGGATAGTTTTTCGCTGCGTGGTTTTCCCGGCAATGAAAACATGCCATCCGGTTATTTAATTAATGGTTTTAACGGTGGCCGTGGTTTTAGTGGCCACCGTGATTTATCCAATGTCGAATATGTGGAGATTTTAAAAGGGCCAGGTTCAGCACTTTATGGGCGTTCAGAGCCTGGTGGCACTATCAATGTCGTGACCCGCAAACCACAAAAACAGCAGGAAGGTTATCTGCAGCTTTCGACCGGTCGTTTTGATCAGCACAGAGTCGAAGCCGATTACACTAACGGCGTCAGCGATCATGTCGCTGTGCGTATCAATGGTGCAGTGCAGGACTATGGCAGCTTCCGCGATTATGTCAGCAGTAAAAAACAGGTGTTTACCCCTTCAGTACGTATTGATCTGGATGATCAATCTGCCTTGTTATACGAGTTTGAATATCTGAAACAAGAGCAATTATTTGACCGCGGCATAGTGGTGCTAGATGGCGATTTTCATACAGTGCCACGCTCCCGTTATTTAGGTGAACCAGGTGACGGCCCTACTGAAATTGAGGCCACTGGCCATCAGTTATCTTATGAAACCAGCCTGACAGACCACTGGTCTTTGTTGGCTGGTGTAGGTTATCGCGACTCGTCATTAAGCGGCTTTTCTTCAGATGCTGAGTTAGCCAAAGCCCGGCAGTCTTTGTTTGACGACGGCGAAACCTTAACCCGTCAGCGCCGTTACCGAGATTATCAGGCCGAAGATACTTCTGTGCGTTTTGAGTTAAGTGGCCATCTGAATACAGTGGGCATTGTGCATCATCTGTTGATGGGCGCTGATGCCTATGATTATGATTTATATACCTTATTGTCACGTTTTCGTGGTCCTAAAGGCACTTACGCTTTAGATATCTTTAACCCTGTGTATGGGGGGACAGCCACAGCACCTGCGCCTTTGTATGAAAATAAGGAAAGCCAAAAAGCCTGGGGTGTGTATCTGCAGGATCAAATGGATTTAACTCAACACTGGAAGTTACTGCTGGGATTGCGCTTTGACGATTATCAGCAGGATATTCAGGAGCTGTTAAAAGCCACCCGATCGGATAAAAGTGGCACTCAAGTCAGCCCCCGTATGGGTTTGGTGTATGAAGTCAACCCGCAGTTAAGTTTCTATGGTAGTTATTCTGAAGGTTTCCTGCCGTTAAGTGGCACTGACTACGCGGGCAACCCTTTTGAACCTGAGTTAAGTGACTCTTATGAGATGGGAGCGAAATTCACCATTTCTGGTATCACAGGCACATTGGCATTTTTTGATGCGAAAAAATCCAATATCCTGACCTCAGATCCGGTCAATGTCGGTTTTTCCGCCACTTTAGGTGAAGCCACCAGCCGCGGTATTGAGCTGGATTTACAAGGCGAGCTTACAGATCAGTTATCAGCTCAATTGTCTTACGCCTTTTTGGATACCCAAACTGCCAACGACATGATTAATATCGATTGGGGCGTCAATGTGCCGGCCGGCAGTCGTCTGGTGAATATTCCTAAACACAATGCCAGCCTGATGCTGACTCAATTGTTACCCTTAGGTTCAGTCGAAAGCCGTCTAGGTCTGCGTGTTAACCATGTAGCCAAACGCTTAGGCGATTCAGTCGATAGCAGTTATATGCTGCCGTCCCATACTTTGTTTGGCCTGTCCTGGGCTGCTGATTTAGATCAGCACTGGAAAGCTCAACTGAATGTCGACAACCTGTTTGATAAGTTTTATATCCACAACTCCTATTCGGCGCTGTGGACTGTGCCTGGTGAACCACGTAGCTATCGTATGAGCCTGACCTATGCATTCTGATCAAGCCTTTATCCGTAGTCGTATCCAAAGCATCGATATGATGCGGGGTCTGGTGATGCTGATTATGTTGCTGGACCATGTACGGGAGCGGTTTTTTTATCATCTGCAGGTGTCCGATCCTATGGATCTGGACAGCACTTCGGCTGGTTTGTTTTTTAGTCGTTTTGCTGCGCATTTATGTGCACCGGTGTTTGTGTTTTTAACTGGTTTGTCGGCCTGGTTATATGCCAATCCGGCCGATGGACCAGCACGCTCTGCCCGTAGCTTCCTGCTGAAAAGGGGGCTGTTTTTAATAGCGCTGGAAGTTACCGTCATCAATTTTTCCTGGATGGGCTCTTATCACACCCTCTGGTTGCAGGTGATTTGGGCTATTGGCCTGAGTATGGTGCTGCTGGCGCTGTTACTGCAGTGGCCAAAAGCTCTGTTGGCACTATTGGGTTTTGGTATTGTGTTTGGTCATAACCTGCTGACGCCCGTCAGTTTTCAGCCGGATGAATGGGGCTACAGCTTATGGACCATTTTGCATGACCGTAATTTCTTAGTCAGTGAAGGGGCTGTGAAAATCAAAGCCAGTTATCCGGTTTTACCCTGGATAGGTGTGATTATTCTGGGCTATCTGGCTGGGCCTTTGTACAGTAAAAACATGTCTGCAGAGCACAGAGGCGGCTTGTTGTTACAATTAGGAGCTGGCTGTCTGCTGCTCTTTGTGCTGCTGCGTGGTTTGAATATCTACGGTGAAACGCTTGACTGGCAGCTTTATCCGGATCAAGTCACCAGCCTGATGTCGATACTGAATCTGACTAAGTATCCGCCGTCATTAAATTATCTGCTGGTGACTTTAGGTTTGATGTTTGTACTGCTGTTTGCTCTGGAAAAATCACAAGGCAACTGGACTCAGGTGTTGGTGAACTTTG
Source organism: uncultured Chromatiaceae bacterium (assembly GCA_946482615.1). The sequence goes on from CAMLSF010000060.1 coordinate 9,309, forward strand.
GTTCGGCGCCAATGTTTTTCTACATACTGCATTTGTATGTCTTGCTGGTGCTGTACCAAATTGTATTGGCTCTGGTTGGGCCTAATCAGGGCGAATTATTTGCGGTGGATCATTTGGGCTGGATTTGGCTGATCACGGCGCTGTTAGCTGCAGTGCTGTATTACCCAACCAAATGGTTTTCTTTGTACAAAAAACGCAGCCAGCAGGCCTGGATCCGTTATTTGTAACTCAGGATAGAGCAACTGCTGCGGTTTGGTTCAGATCAGCCGCAGCAACTTGCCACTGCTGCATTTCATATAAACGTGACTCGCAGCGGGCAAAAGCAAATTCCAGCTGTTTCGCCTGATACAGCTGTGAAATTGCGACAGCAGAGCTCAGCAGCAATAAACAGCCTCTGTCATAACATTCATCCACCAGGGCAATAAAACGCCGGGCTTCATTGTCCAGCTTGCTGATATAAATATCCTGATACTCACGCTGATAACTGTCTTCCACACCATGCAAAATAGCAGTGTCCGACACAGCGCTGAATTGTGGTACATCAAGCACAGCTATGGCCTTATAGCTGGCTGCCAGCTGCATATAATCCAGTTGACTGCGGGGTCCTGAGCAGAGCGCCATAAAATCAAAGCCTATGATCCGGTCGTTACTCCAGAGCGCCGGAAAACTCCGTCCGAACAAGGCGAAGTCGGGCAGGGGCTGAACTTCTCCAAACAGCTCTTGCGCCTGCTGTTTTAGCTCTGCTGCAGTGCCGCCTTGCTGGTAATACCGCATAGGGTTTTGTTTTAACCGTCTGTAATCTATACCGTTATCCAAAGCTAACACCCGGCAGTGCTGGCGCAGCAAATCAATGGTGGGTAAAAAACGCTGTCGTTGCAGACCATTTTTATACAGATCTTCAGGCAATGCGTTGGAGGTGGTGACCAGCACAACACCCTGTTGAAATAAATAACGCCAGAGGATGCCAAGCAACATGGCATCGCCTATGTCGTTAACAAAAAACTCGTCAAAACACAGCACCTGGTACTTTAATGCCCAGTCTCGGGCTATCTGTAATAAAGGGTCGGCTTCACCCTGATGCTGTTTGAGTTCCTGATGCACCAGTGCCATAAAATGATGAAAATGCAGCCGGGTTTTGGCCTTTACAGGCAGCTGCTGATAAAACAAATCCATCAGCATGGTTTTGCCACGACCTACAGGTCCGTTGATATATACACCCAAAGCCGGGGTGCCGGAGCACAGCTGATCTGTCAGTTGCTGCAGCGCTAACACCGCCTGATACTGTGGCTCGTCATACAACAACAGGCCCTGCTGGACCTGTTGCTGATAAAGCGAGGTTAAGGACTCTGGACTCAATCTGTCGGACCCGCTGGTACATAACGTTGTAACCAACTGGTGAATTCGTTAAACCAGAAAATGGAGTTATTAGGTTTTAAAATCCAGTGATTTTCATTCGGGAAGTACACCAGACGGGCATCTAAGCCTTTGCCTTTATAAACACCATAAATCTCCAGGCCCTGAGTCACAGGCACACGGTAATCCAGCTCACCATGCATAATCAGCATTGGAGTGACAAACTTATCGGCAAACAAAGCCGGGTTCCACTGCTGCATCACCTCTAACCCACTCCATGGCGCTCCGCCATAAGCATGCACTCTGTGTGTGGTGGCGTCCGAAGCAAACTGGCCCATCAGGTTGTACACACCGGCATGGTTAATCAGGGCTTTGTATCTGTCGGTATGGCCTGCAATCCAACTCACCAGATAACCACCATAACTGCCACCGGCTGCAGCTAAACGGGTTGCGTCGATAAATCCACGCGACAGCATATAATCCACTGCAGCTTCACTATCCATAAAAGGTTTCACCGGGTGCTCACCATGAATAGATTCAGCAAAAGCCTGGCCAAAACTGGTTGAACCGTGGAAGTTCGGCTGGATCACCACATAACCTGCAGCGGCAAAGACCTGCGAGTTCCAGCGGTAACTAAAACTGTCGCCTGAATAGCTGTGAGGGCCACCATGTAATACGTTTAGCAGAGGCCATTTTTTGTTAGGGTCAAAGTTCGGCGGGTAAGTGATATAAGCCTGCACCAGTTTGCCATCAGCCCCGGCAAAACTGACATCTTCTGTTTTGCCCCAACTGATGTTTTGCTGCAGTTCGGTATTCAAACGGCTCAACTGCTTTAAGGTGCGGCCTTTATTGTCCAGCGCATAGACTTCCGGCATCTGGTTCATGCTGTGCTGCACCAGATACACTTGTTGCTGTTGGCCAATTTGTACCTGGCTAATATCAGCCTGACGCAAAATCTGTTTTACCTGACCACCGGCCAAAGGCATGCTGTACAAGGCTGATTTGGCTTTATCGGCGGCCCGGAAATACAAAGTACCGTTGTTGCCAAATTCCCAGTCATCGACCGAAATATCCCAGTCCTGGGTCAGATTAGTTTTTTGCTGGGGTTTAAAATCAAAGCGGATCAGCTGGTTATTATCCGAGGTAAAAAAGGTGCTGCGCTGCGCACCATAGACCAGACTTTTGCCATCAGGGCTGAATTTGGGATTGTTGTCACTGGCTGGGTTGTCGGCAGTGATATTGACGAACTGGCCTGAACCATCAGTTTTAATCAGCAAAATATCGTGATTCAGCTGATCAAAAGGAGGGGCGCTGGTCACAGCACTGACAGCTATCTGGCGGCCATCGGCAGAGATATCAAATTCAGCATCCCCATCCAGGCTAAACCAACGATCCCAGCCCGGTGTTAAGTCAGCAATTTCGCCTGTGTGAATATTAATACTGAATAAATGCGGGTAGCTGTCATCGGTCAGCCAGTGATCCCAGTATCTGTAGACTCTGTTTTCGGTGACCCGGGCAGTGACTTTATTATCTTTTTTCTGTTTTAACTGTTCAGCTAAAGCAGCAAAGTCACCATTAAAACCTTTAGGCACATTAGCCAGAAACAAAATACGCTGGCCATCCGGAAACCATTTCGGCTGCTGCACTGCTACAGGTAACTTAGTTAAAGCTTTGGCTTCACCACCTGTTAAAGGCAATAAAAACAGCTGATTATGCTCATTACCACGTTTGGAGACAAACACCAGCTGACGGCCATCAGGGCTCCAGGCTGGCGCAGTATCTGAGTCCGGGTGCTGAGTTAAAGCAGTCAGTTGTTGGGTGCGCAAATCCAGAATATGAATATCGGCATTACCTTTATCGGCGGCCAGATCATAACGGGTGACGGTCAACGCCAGTTGCTGACCGCCTGGGGATAAGGTCATAGCGCCGGGTCGTGCCACTTGCCATAAATGTTGGGCTGTTAAAGGTTCTGGTGCGGCCTGAGCAGCACCTGCCGCCACAACCATCATCAGGGCTGAAAGACTAAATTTCATACAGACTCGCCTTTGTTCAATCAAAGCAATAAGTTGACGCTAGCATAGGCTAGCAGCACTATAAATAAAACCCTGATGAATGAAGGATAATTCAGGATTAAGCTGAGTTTCTAACACAGAGTTCAGCAAAATAAAGGTTGTTGTTTAAGCCGGAGCTATACTTAACAGGCCATAAGTAACACCGGAGGTCTGTATGCTTAGTCGTGAATTCTGGCAAACCTTTGTACAATTGCTGAGTTTTAATGGCTATATTCTGCCGGACGAACTGCACTATTATCCGTCTGAACCTTCAGCGGAAAAGGAGCAATAGGAAAGAGCCTGGTCCCTGTTGTTTTGACTGGAATAAACAATTTAACAGCTCGTTGCCAGCTCCTCTGTTATCTGAGTTAAATACAGGCTGATCTGTAGTTTTTCTGTATTTTCTTCCTGTTGCAGTTTTACGCCAGATAACTTCGCCAGATACAGGCTGAATACCCAAAAAGGTTCAGTCGTATTGTCTTCTGCTTTAGTGTCTTGTCGCCATGGATACAACAAGATCCAGCTGAGTTGCAGCTGGGTTCCCTGTTGTTCTGTGCACATACAAAGTTCAGGGGTACGGCTGATGCTATGGGTCAGCAAATAGCAGCTTAAAGCACAACACAACAATTCCAGTATTTGAGATGGTAGTGAACATGCCAGTGTTGGCGGGATACTGGATGAAATTTTTGGGGTGGCTTTGAGCAATAAAGACGCCCGATAAGCCCCACGCTCTGCCAAATCAATCACTTTACTGCTTTTCTGTGGCTGGGCCTGCACCGCGGTCAGTTTTTCCAGCATTTCAGACAACACAGCCCAGCACAAAGCCTGTTGTTTCAGTTGCTGCAGGCTGGGTTTGAGTAAGGGCAAGGTCAGCTTATGCTCTGGCTGTAGCAATCGACTGTACATCAGTTGCAGCTGTTGTTGGCTCTGGTGCATTTGCTGTTGCAGCATTTGCATTAAATCAGCTAATAAATCAGAGAGTTGGGGAAGGTTATAATGAGATTGCTGTAACGACAACATCAACTGATGGTTGTAATTTTTTTCATCCTGCAGTTGTTGCTGCAGTTCAATATTTTGATCAAATAACGCCAAATCACCTTCAATGGCTTCTTTAAAGAGTTGCAGCAACTGAGTATGGTGCTCGTCCATAGGCCTGTTGAAATAATCCAGAATACAGATAGTGCCAAACAAATGACCATCAGGCCAATACAAGGGGTAACCATGGTAAAACACCAGTCCCAAAGCCGCAGTAGGATTGTCATGCATCTCAGGTAGTTGGGTTGCGTCTGCTACATGCAGAGGCTTTTGTGTGCGCAGCACATTAGCGCAATAAGAGTTCAGTTGCAGCGGCATGGTCTGACTGGCAAAAAACGGATGTTTGCCATTGCTGTTGGTGACCTGCAACACCAGTTGGCTGCCATCCATTCTGTTGATCAAAGCACAAGGCACATCGGCCTGACGCGCTAATAAATCTATCATCAATTGCCAGTGACTGACAAAATGATCCAGCGTAAGCACCTGACCTGTTTGCACAGGGGAAGCTGTTGTCTGCATGAACCTAACTCTGCTATCTGCTTGTTCTGTTTAGTATAAAGGCAATATTAGATTTTTGTCAGATGAAAATTGTTAACGCAATCATGGGGGCGAATTCTCAGTTTGAAAATTCTTAAATGCCATAACTCAGACTGATATCAACTAAGTAAATGGAAACACACCAGCGTATAATCGCGCTCTGCTTTGTTTCCCCCTTGTCATTAAGGAAGTACCAGATGTCTGATTTAATCAGTAAATTAGAATGGCGTTATGCCACCAAAAAATTCGATCCGAGTCAGGTGGTTTCGCAGGATAAAATCGATTTTATTCTGGAAGCTATCCGCTTAAGTGCGACCTCCAGCGGTTTGCAGCCTTATGAAGTGCTGGTGATCACCAATAAAGCTATCCGTGAACAAATTAAGCCTCACGCCTGGAATCAGGGTCAGATCACCGACTCTTCCCACTTGCTGGTGTTTGCGGCCTGGGACAACTACACAGCTGAACGTATTAACCAGATGTTTGATTTAACCAACGACATTCGTGGTTTTAAAAACGAAGGCTGGGAAAACTACCGCGCTATGCTGCTGAATACTTACCCGCAGCGGGATGCCGAAACTAACTTTCAACATGCAGCCCGTCAGGCTTATATAGGTTTAGGTTCAGCTTTAATTGCAGCAGCTGAGTTGAAAGTAGACAGCACCCCTATGGAAGGTTTTGATCCTGTCAAAGTGGATGAAATCCTGGGCTTAAAAGAGAAGGGTTTACGCTCTGTGTTGTTGCTGCCATTAGGCTACCGTGCTGATGAAGGCGACTGGCTGGTGAAGCTGCAAAAAGTGCGTCGCAGCCGTGGGCAGTTTGTCACTGAGATAAATTAATAGCGCTGTTACAGAAGGCCGTTACAGGCCTTCTTGCTCCATCTCCTTCCTTGCCCCCTGACATCGTTGTCAAGAAGCTGTAATATCTTTCAGTTAAGGTTTGACCCTGAATGAAAGTATGGGGGCTTTATGTCTATAGTGGAAAAGCCGGAGCAGGATCTGCATCAGGCGCTAAAAAATGCTGAGCCATTAGCACGCTATCTGCAGCGTAATGCCAGCAGCGCTGATGCCGCCGATATATTTCAGGAGTCTGTGACCAGGGTGCTGGAACAGGCCAGACAACGCCCTATTCTGAATCCTCTGGCTTATGCCTTTACTGTGGCCCGCCATATGCTGATGCGATTAAAACCAGTACAGGCGGAAGAGCCGGATCTGGTGTTGTGTCAAAATGCCAATCCGGAAGAAATGGCCAGCATACAACAAACTGTAGATTTGTTTAGCCAGGCGCTTTCCGCTATGCCCTCATTAAGGCGTCAGGTGTTTGTTTTGCTGCGAATGGAAGGTAAAAGCCGCAGCGAGATTGCTGCTTTACTGCAAATCAGCGAGGATGCCGTATCTAAACATGTCAGCAGGGCGCTGGCTGATATTCAGCGGCTGATTGATCAGCGGACCCTTTTATAAGTCTTGTGTGGTGAGTGCTATTTTGAGTGAACAAGAAAAGTTAAATTCGCAGCAGCAGGCAGAGCAGGATTTGTATCTGCAGGCCGCCAGTTGGGTGGAAAAACTCGCAACTGGTGAGCTGGATAGCCTGAGTAAAAGGCGGTTTAGTCTTTGGCTGGAAGCCGATCCAAGACATGCTGAGCTGCTGCACTCCATGGTCAAAACCTGGCAGGACCCGGCTCTGACAAAAGCTTTGGCTGCGTATCAGCCTTCGCCGTTAAAACGCTGGCAGCTCTCTTTTTTAAACTGGCCTAAAGTGCAGTGGGCCGGTGCCGCAGTGGCATTAAGTTCGCTCCTTGTGACTGTGCTTTATCTGGGGGACAGTGCTTTGTTTTCCAGCCCGGCTCCTTACGAGTTAAAAACTGCTCAGGCCAACAGCATGCAACAAGGACTTGCTGATGGCTCAGTAGTTGATATGGCTGCAAAAAGCCAACTGACGGTGTTTTTTACGGCGGACAAACGTCAGGTGCTGCAAGGCGAGGGGGCGGCTTATTTTGCTGTGGCCAAAGATCAACAACGGCCTTTTGAAGTGCGGCTGGATCAAGCCAGTGTAGTAGCTGTGGGCACAGAGTTTAATATTGACCGCGACCCGGATCTGATTGATATCACTGTTTACGAAGGAGCAGTGCAGGTGCAGGCTACAGCCGCAGGCCCAACAGTGTTACTGAGAAGCGGTGAGCGGGTTCGTATTCAACAGCATAAATTGTCAGAAGTGCAAAAAGTAAATTTGCAGCAATTAGTGGACTGGCGTTCCGGCTGGATTGAAATTGAAAACGAAACCCTGGCCTATTTGCTGCACCGCCTCAACCGCTCCGCTTTGGTACCCGTCACTGCCAGTGCTGAGCTGGCGGAATTGAGGGTGGCAGGTCGTTTTGAACTGGCCAATACCAAACAAACGCTGTCGGCATTAAGCGAAGCTTATGGCCTGAGTTTGCAGCAGCACAGTGGCGGCTTCCGGTTAAGCCGGTCGCCCTCTCAATCACAATAACAGGGGGCGGGTTGTGTGGTTGCGACCTGAACTCTGTCTGGTGTTTTTGCTGCTGTCAGGTCCGGCTTTAGGGGCTGACACTTCACAACCAAAGCTGGAGTATTCTTTTCCCGCCCAGCCTTTATCCACGGCTTTGTTGCAGTTTGCCCGCACTATCAATCAGCCTTTAGTCTACAACCCAGCTGTGCTGGAAGGACTGCAGGCTCCTGCTCTTCAGGGGGAATACGGGGCTGCAGAAGCACTGGCGCTGCTGCTGGCACAGCAGCCTTTAGAGGCTGTGCCGCGGCAACAAGGCTGGCTGATTAAAGCCAAAATACAGACAGAAAAACCTGCTCCTGTTACAGCTGTTGCGCTAACGAACAACCAAAATACTGCTGCTGTGGAAGTGATAGCTATACGTTCCGGCAGGAGTGAAGCGCAGCAGACTGTGGCCAACTCATTATTGCCTTCGGCGAAAACTCTCAAACGCGAAGCCATGACAGCTCAGGACTCGCTGGTTGCAGAGGACATAACGGATTTTCCGGCGCTGAATTTAGCCAACTCCTTGTTGCGATTGCCTGGTATTACCATCAGCAGAGAGTGGGGCGAAGGCAGGCAAATTTCATTACGGGGTTTAGGCCCTGAATTCAGCAGGGTGCAAGTGAATGGCATGGAGGCTTTAGGCACATCCTCTTCGCCTATGGATGCGCGCGGCGCTGTGTCCAGAACCCGGGCTTTTGACTTTAATATTTTTGCCTCTGAGTTGTTTAATCAAATTGATGTAAAAAAGTCTTTTTCGGCCGATCAGGAAGAAGGAGGCATCTCAGGTACGGTAAATTTGCGTACTGCCAGGCCTTTTGATTACGAAGGCCCAAAAGCGACTGTATCGGCCCAGTTAGGTTCAAACAGCAACACCAAAAGCACAGATCCACGATTCTCCGCTGTGTTCTCTGAGCTCGGGTCAGAATTTGGTGTTTTGGTATCCATAGCTCACAGTATTCGCTCCACCAATGAATATGGCAGTAATACCACCCGCTGGCGGCGCGAAACCGGTAAAAAAGCAGCAGATAGCAACAATGCCGAACTGCAAAACCTGCTGGACTCAGGCGAGCTGTGGTTTCCCCGTGGTCAGCGTTTTTCTGTCTGGGAAAACGAACAAAATCGTCTGGGTATCACAACAGCGCTGCAGTACCAACCCAATCAGGATTTCAGTCTGGTGCTGGACTGGATGCGGGGCCAGCTGCAAAACCAGTTGGCAGAACATCATATGGCGGTCAAAGACAATGATCTGGTGAATGAGCTGATCTGGCGTTCAAGTGCTACAGGTGACAAAGAGGTGGTGTACGCCAGCTATAAAAATGCCAGTTGGCGCAATGAAAGCCGCGAGGATTATAACGAGTCGGTGTTTGACCAGGTGAGCCTCGCCGCTGACTGGAAAGCCACAGCTAATCTGCAGATCAGCGCTTTGCTGGGCCAGAGTTCATCCGACTACAGCCAGCCACTGTTGCAAAAACTCAATATTGAAGCGAAGAGAAAAGCCAGCATCATCACAGACTTCAGGCAGGACGCCTTTTATGGCCGCAGTGATTCAGCTGATTTTGATGTCAGCGGACTGCCAGGTTATACAGTCAAAGATCTGTTTTTTCAGTCGAGTTTTATCTATTCCAGTTTTGACAATACCAAGCTGGATCTTGAGTATCAACACAGTCATAACGACAGGCTAGAGTTTGGGATCCACCGTAAAACATTCCGTAATTCAGGCTTTGAGCAAGAGGCCAGAGATTTTCCCTATAGCAGCGCTACACCAAAGAATCAGGGCTTGATTAGCCTGAGTCCGGATCAGGTGCAGATTTATCAGGGCCATCCGGATCAAAACTGGCTGGAAGGCTCGCTGGCTGCAGTACAACAGTATTATGGCCTGAGTGATTTCTCCCTGACAGATGCTCATACCCTGTCAAACTCTGTCTACGATTTGGCAGAGCAGACCAAAGCGTTTTATCTGTTGTATCAGAATAATACCGGGCTTGCAGGGGCACCGCTGCGCTCACGTTTTGGCTTACGTTTTTTTGAGACAGATGTCAGCTCAGAGGGCCTTTCCGGCAGTCAGCCCCTGAGTCTTCAGCGCAGCTATTCTGCTTATCTGCCCAGTCTGGACCTGGCTTATGAACTCACAGAAGATCTGATCTGGCGCACCGGCCTGAGTAAAAATATTACCCGTCCTTCTTTAGATGCTATGGCCTATTCGGTGTATGTCAGTAAAACCTCGTTGGGCGAAACCGATATAGGTCAAATATCCAGAGGCAACCCAGAGCTGCAACCTTATGAGTCTGATAACTTTGATCTGGCGCTGGAGTGGTATTTTCAAGAGGCGGGTTTGGCGTCTGTTGCGGTGTTTTACAAAGACATCAGCAATTTTATCCTGACTAAAACCGAACAGTTGCGTTACAGCGAGCTGGGGCTGCCTGCAGCACTGTTACCTGAAGGCAAAACTGTGGAGGACATGTTTATGTTGTCCTCACCACAAAATTCAGGTTCGGCCACTATTCAGGGTTTTGAACTGGCACTGCAACGTGATTTAGATTTTCTGCCAGCACCTTTTGATCAGTCAGGGCTGATCGCCAACTACACCTGGGCAGATGGCGATACCTTGTATCAGAACGTAGAAAATTCAGGCCAAAACCGGCGTAAAACTTTGCCGGGCTTATCCAGACAAAGCTATAACCTGACACTCTATTACGAAACCCCGGACTGGGGCGCCCGTGTTGCTGCCGCCTACCGAAGCCCTTACATCACAGGGGTTGAAAGTGGTTCTATTGACGATGATGAACGGGGTTATCACGAAAGCACTAACCTGGATTTTTCGGCTTATTACAGGCTCAGTGCCCGGATAAAACTCAATTTTGAAGCGTGGAACCTGACGGATCAGCGTGATGAGTTATACAGCGACTCCAGTGACAGAGCTTACAACAGCACCTACAGTGGCCGCACTTATATGCTTGGGGTAACAGCGGAGTTTTGATGGCGAAGCATTGCATTTTTCTGATGCTAAATACGACTTCGTAGATGGCACCCGCCGCGAAAATGCAGGGGCAGGGTTTATCCCTGCCCGTCTCGCGTCCAAACGACAGTCTGAGCGAGCTGCGTAGCTTTAACGATAAAAAGCTTCTACTTTGCCTTTTAACGTCATCAGTAAAGGCTGACCACGGCGGTCCAGTGCTTTGGCGGCAGCTACTTTCACCCAACCTTCGCTGATGCAATATTCTTCTACATCAAAACGTTCTTTGCCGTTCAGACGAATACCTACGTCATATTCAAAAATAGCGGCGACATAATGTGGGCTGCGTGGGTTAATGCAAAGACGATCCGGTAAATCCGGGCGTGCTGCTGTGTCTTGAGTGGTGCTGTCTGTCATGGCTCTGGCCTATGGTAAATAAAACGTGCGCCATTGTAGGCAAAGCAAGCAAAGGGCTCAAGAGTGATGCTCAGAAACAGACAGAAGTTGCTGTCTGTTTCCGGGCGGCTTTGGCC
>CAMLSF010000061.1 GCA_946482615.1 uncultured Chromatiaceae bacterium
GAAGATCTGCAAAAAAATCAGTCTGCCGCCATGGTCAGTAAACGTAAAGATCAAAAAGAAATGCTGGGAAAACTGCAAAAACAGTTCCAGAACAAAAGAGTGGAAGTTGAACAACTGGGCCAGCAGCTGCTGATCCGGATCACAGACACCACTTTGTTCCCGGCAGGTTCGGCCTTTTTACAACCAAGGCTGGCACCATTGATCGATGAAATAGCTACAGTGTTAAAAGATATACCCGGCACCATAGTGGTCACAGGTCACACCGACAACCTGCAGGAATTTGACAGCCTGTACAAAAACAACTGGGAACTGTCCTCCTTAAGGGCAGTAGCTGTAGTGCAGGAGATGTTAAAAAATAAAGGGCTGCAGCCAAACCGTATCATTGCGCAAGGACGGGCCGATACCAAACCTCTGGTGGACAACAATAGCCCGGAAAACAGAGCGAAAAACCGTCGGATTGAAATCGTAGTGACTCAGGGCGAAGCGGAAGAAGTCAAAGCTGTGACTGTAGAGCAGGTAAAAACTGTGCCATAAAAAACGCAGCTTTGTCATAAAGAAAGCTGCGTTTTATTGTAACACTCAGTGATTCATACATCAGAGCATGCAGCTGCTCACTATCAGAAACTGTATTAAAAGCGTCAGGCTATGGCTGGCAACTGAAATTTCTTAACTGCCGCATCCAGGGTTCCAGCCATATTAGTCAACTGCTGACTGGCAGCTGCAACCTGAGTCACCAGCTCTGCGTTATGTTCCGCCGCCTGATGCACCACACTGACACTGACATTAATTTCTTCAATCGCGCTGCTTTGCTGCTCTGCCGCGCTGGCGATCTGCAGGCTCATATCTCTGACCTTATCAATCGAAGTACTCACTTGTTGCATTAAAGCACTGGATTGACCTGAGAACGTTATAGTTTTTCCACCTAATTCGCTGCTTTGCTGCATCCTCATAACAGCTTGCTGAGCACTGTGACGGAAGCTGCTGATCATGGCTTCAATTTCAGTGGTTGAAGTTTGAGTGCGCTGTGCCAGGTGCCTGACTTCATCAGCAACCACAGAGAAACCACGTCCCTGTTCACCAGCCCTGGCCGCTTCAATTGCCGCATTTAATGCCAGTAAATTGGTTTGATCTGCTATGGCTTTAATTACCACCAACACTGCACCAATGTTCTCACTGTTTTTTTCCAGTTCGGATAAAGATGCGGCGCTTTCAATTAAACTTTTCACAAGCGACTCAGTACTTTGCACTGCTTGGGTATTCATGTTTTGACTGGCAACCGAATTCTGCGCTGCCTCTTCACTGGCGCAATGTGTTGTGGCAACACTTTGTGCTACTTCATGAGCTGTAGCCGACATTTCGTGCATTGCTGTGACAATCTGGTCCATCTGCAGGCTTTGTTGCTGGACATTCTCCTGCACGCCAAAACTACTATCAGCCAATACAGCTGCAGCACCAGACACTTCTACGGTTGAACGCTGCACTAACAACAATAACTTCGCCAGGTCTTGTCTGGTTTGTTCCATCAGAATCAGCATCTGACCAATTTCTGCAGGCTCATCGGCCACAACGGCTGTACTCAGATTACCCCGCTGCAGTTCTTTTAACGCCGCCATAGCTTTCACCAGGCCTCTTTGAATAGCTTTACGAGTGGAGCGACTGATCAACACGGAAACAAGCACCACCAATATAGCGGCTATAACCACTTGTTTTTCCAGAGATTTAGTCTGCTCATCAATGCTCTGAATTTCTGTAGCCGTGAAACTTTCTACGTTATGCAGCAAGGTTTTTATATCATTCATTAACTTCTCATCTATCTGTGCCAGCTCCGCCTCCTGGTCCACAGCTTGCTGTCCTGCCTGGGCGTGCTGGATTAACTGTTCCGCGAGAAGGTCCCATTCTATGGACGAAGTCTTTATCGAATTCAGCAAGGCGGTGTTTTTCTCCACTATAGCCAGCTGTTGCTCAGTCATGCTTGCGGAGGGTCTAAGATAGGGTTCAGCTTCGCGTAATGCATTTTTAAGCTGTGCAGAGCGTTTGTTAAATTCTGCCTTGATGTGTTGAAACCCTGAGGCGCTTTGTTTGGACTGCAGAGGGATATAGCGCAGTTCTTTTTGTAGCAACAGTTCCTGCGCGTATTGCTGCTCGGTAATTTCAGTCAGTTTCTCCATCGCAGGAGTATTTCTGTGCACGACATCCGCAAGATGGGCTTCTATTTTAGCCAACTGCGTAAACACAAAAGCAGTCATGACAACCACCCCGATACAAATCACTCCAACTGATAACATCAGTCTTTGCCTAATAGACAGCTGCATAAAGCCTCCTTCAAATTTAACTCAATTGAAAACATCCATGCAAAACCGACTAAGTAGCGGGAATTGGCCAACAAAACAGCCATGCTGTTATGTTTTTCCTGCGACCGGATAAGTTTCATTATTATCAAATTGTCCCATTTGTCAATTAAAATTAACAAGGTTCGACTTATCACACAAAGGTTACAAACATTAGGTATAGCTTATGGAAGTGACGCGAATCTGAAATAAAACAGGAAGAATCAATCGGATAAAATGAAAGCTCTATTTCGGCTGTTGGAAGTTTGGAACTAGTAGCAATTAAAAGTGGCGAAAAAAAATTGGCTGCGATGGAAAACTATCTCAGCCAACCAGATAAGTCCCAGTGCCTAAGGCGATATGAGTGCCCTGCTCGTTGTGTAACTCCATCCGGCAGACACAAACTTTATTGCCGGTACGGATCACCTGGGCTGTGGCAATAAACTGCTGACCCCGGCCTGGTCGCAAATAGTCAGTACGAATATCTATAGTGCTCATTTTACCCAGCTTTTCAGCCAGTTCAGCATCTGCAATATCACCTAAACGGCTTAAGGCACTGGACACAGCCATCAGCCCACCGACCACATCCAGCACTGAAGCAATCACACCACCATGTAAAATTTGCTGCACCGGATTGCCCACCAGCTGGCCTGCCCAGTCAAACCTTACTTCAGCTTGTTGTTCATCAAAACGGGTGACTTTTAAACCCAACAGCCTGTTAAAAGGCATTTGATCAAAAGTATCGGCGATAAAAGGCAATAACTGATCGGCGTGCATAGGATCCTCAACTTCACTGGTAAGAGCAGTGGAGAATCTACCTTAGTAGTGCCAATGACACAATGCCCAAGACAGCTTCGCTGCTTTTTCTATACCCAAGTGACTTCAAGATGCAGAATTCAGCGGGAGATAAAAGCGCTTTAGGCAAGGCAGCTGTTGGAAGCTTTAGTGGTTCTAAAGCGACAACAGTTAACGCGGCATAAAGCGCTTTTAGCCCCGCCCGAAGGGAGTCACTGGGCGATTGCACTGCGGTGTTAGCCTGTCTCACAAGGTAGTCGACATTGCTTCGCCAGGCTGCCTTGCATTGCAAGCGCCCAGCGGCTCTGAAACTCGCATCTTGAGGTCACTTGGGTATACAATGCGCCAGTTTTTTCATAACGTAGCACCGTCCTTTGCCACAACTATTGTTCGACACCTTAAAACAAGCTTTTGGTTACAGCCAGTTCCGTCATGGACAACTGGAGGTGATCCAGGCTTGCCTGAGTGGTCAGGACACTTTTGTACTGATGCCAACAGGTGGCGGAAAATCGCTGTGTTATCAATTACCTGCTTTGTTATTACCCTACGTTACTGTAGTTGTTTCGCCTTTAATGTCGCTGATGAAAGATCAGGTCGACGCCTTGCAGGCCAATGGTATAGCGGCTGAATTTATTAACAGCAGCCAAAGCAGGGAAGAAATTCAGGATGTGATCCGGCGTTTACGCAATCAGCAACTCAAGCTGCTGTATCTGGCACCAGAACGTTTATTGCAACCAGACTTTATGTCACGCCTTGCAGAAGTAGGTGTCAGTTTATTTGCGATAGACGAAGCGCACTGCATTTCACAGTGGGGCCACGATTTCAGACCCCATTACACTGAACTGGCGCAGCTCAAGCAGTATTTCCCAGCTGTGCCTATGATGGCGCTGACCGCCACAGCAGACCCGGCCACACAAAAAGACATCAGCCGTCAGCTGAATTTACAACAGCCTTATGTCTCTATCGGCAGCTTTGACAGACCCAATATCCGCTATACAGTGCAGGAAAAATTCCGCCCGCTGGAACAAGTAGTGAATTACCTGAAGCAGCAGGAACAACAAAGCGGCATTATTTATTGTGCTTCACGGCGTAAAGTGGATGAACTGGCTGAACAACTGGCAG
This sequence comes from uncultured Chromatiaceae bacterium, assembly GCA_946482615.1. The sequence continues at coordinate 4,245 of CAMLSF010000061.1, forward strand.
GCAAAGGCTTTCAGGTCGCGGCTTATCATGCGGGTTTGACCAATGAGCAGCGTAATGCGGTGCAGGAAGCCTTTAAAAAAGACCAAATCCAGCTGATTATCGCCACTGTCGCTTTTGGTATGGGCGTAAATAAATCCAATATACGTTTTGTGATCCACTTTGAATTACCCCGCACTATTGAAGCTTATTATCAGGAAACAGGCCGCGCTGGCCGGGATGGTGTGCCTGCTGAAGCCCTGATGCTGGTGGACCCCGCTGATATAGCGAGGATGCGCAGCTGGATAGAACAAGATGAAAACAACAGCAGAACCGAAGTGGCTTTGCAGCGTTTTAACCAAATGGCGGCTTTTGCTCAGGCCCAGACCTGCAGGCGTTTAGTGCTGCTGAATTATTTTGGTGAATCCAGCCAAAAGCCTTGCGGCAACTGCGATATTTGTATTGACCCACCCAAACAATTTGACGCTACTGAATTAGCCAGAAAAGCCCTGTCCTGTGTTTATCGGGTCAATCAAAGTTTTGGCATGAATCATGTGATAGACGTGTTACGCGGCAGCCAGACCAGCCGTATTCATGAGCTGGGGCACGATAAGTTATCCACCTTTGCGATAGGTAAAGACCAGTCCCACGATTATTGGCTGAGTATTTTGCGCCAGTTGGTCCACTGTGGTTTGTTGCAGCAGGACATTAGTCAGCATTCAGTGCTGAAGCTGCAGGAGGCGGCCCGGGCTGTATTACGTGCCGAGCAAACACTGCAACTGGCTGTGCCTCGTCTGGTGCAAAGCAAAACCAGCAGCAGTAAAACCACAGCACCACAAAACTATGACCGCAAGCTGTTTGCCCGCTTAAAAGTGCTGCGTAAAGCCATTGCAGAACGCGATGATGTGCCACCTTTTGTGGTGTTTTCAGATGCCACCCTGATAGAGATGGCCCAGGCCTGCCCGACCAACAGCGTCGAATTTTTAGCTATCAGCGGTGTAGGCCAGACCAAACTGGGACGTTATGGTGCCGATTTCCTTGATTTAATCAGCGATTATTTGGCAGGCGACTGAGCTGGCAATGCTGAAAAATAAGCCGCTAAATCCAGAACGTCCGCATCGGATAAACCTGCTGCCATAGGCGACATTACCGCATGTTTACGTTGCCCATCCCGGTAGGCCTTAATAGAGGTTTCCAGATACTTCTGTTTTTGCCCTGCCAGGTTGGGGTAATCCGGCAACACCGAAATTCCTTCAGCGCCATGGCAAGCCGAGCAGACAGCTGCTTTGGTTTTTCCTGCTGCAGCATCCTGTGCTAAAACCTGAGCAGACAACCCGACTAAAACTAATACTATCAAAGACATAAATCGCATTATTGTTATTCTCCCTGACGCTGGACTTTGGTTTATTTTTACTCAGTTTTTTCCATTAAAGACCTAAGTACTTGTTTATACAAGTCAGAGGCTGAAATTCAGTAAAATCAATACTCCAGAAAGCGCTTGAGCTAACTGCACACAGCGACGACAATGGGCCATTGCCGTTTTGGGATTTGTTATGTCACTTCTTTTAAATTCAACCTATGCGTCAGCTTTGCCTGATTTAGTCAGTCCAGTCGCAGTAACCCCCTTTGCAGAGCCAAAACTCTTAACTTACAGCACTGACACTGCGGCTTTATTGCAAATCCCTGCTGCATTTTTTCAGCAGCCTGATGCGGCCGACTACTTAAGTGGCAAAAAGCTGTTTGAAGGCAGCAAACCTGTAGCGCAAAAGTATGCCGGTCATCAGTTTGGCCAATACAACCCTGAATTAGGTGATGGCCGGGGTTTGTTATTGGGGGATGTCCAAGGCACTGATGGCAAAAGTTACGACCTGCATTTAAAAGGAGCTGGCCGCACGCCTTATTCGCGTTTTGGTGATGGCCGCGCAGTGTTACGCTCCAGCATTCGCGAGTTTTTAGCGTCCGAAGCTATGTATCATTTAGGTATCCCCAGCAGCAGGGCTTTAAGTCTGGTTGGCAGCACTGAGCCAGTGCAACGCGAAAGCATTGAACAGGGTGCGATGATTATCCGGGTCTGCCCCAGTCATATCCGCTTTGGCCATTTTGAACACTGTTTTTATACAGGCGATAAAGATCAGTTAAAACGGCTGGTCGATTTTACTGTGCAGCAGCATTTCCCTGAATGCCTGAACGCAGAAAACCCGGCTTTGGTTATGCTGCAACAGGTTGTGGTCAGTACCGCAGAGCTGATCAGCCAATGGCAGGCCGTAGGCTTTAATCATGGTGTGATGAATACCGACAATATGTCGATTTTAGGCCTGAGCTTTGACTACGGCCCTTACGCCTTCCTGGACGATTACGAACCTGGTTATATCTGCAATCATTCGGATCACAGCGGCCGATATGCCTTTGATGAACAACCTGGTATAGGGTTATGGAACCTTAACGCGCTGGCCCATGCTTTATCTCCTTTAATTGAGATAGACGACTTACGCACAGCTCTTAGCTTGTATGAACCTACTCTGGTCAGTCACTACATGGCATTGATGGGAAAAAAGCTGGGCCTTAACAGCCAGCTGCCAACTGACAGAGCCTTAATAGGCCAATGGCTGGCGTTATTGCAGCAACAAAAGCAGGATTACACTTTAAGTTTTCGCCGTCTGGCTGATTTTTCTGCTGACCCAACAGGCTCCTCTGTCCGTGATCATATGTTCGATCTGGCCGCCTTTGATCAATGGGCAAGCTTGTACCGTGATCGTCTGACGCTGGAAAACACCACGGCCGCTGAACGCAAAGCCCAGATGAATAGCCTCAACCCTTTGTATATTCTGCGTAATTACCTGGCCCAGCAGGCCATAACAGCTGCAGAACAAGGTGACACAGCACCTTTGAACGTGCTGATGCAGGTATTACAACAGCCTTATCTGCAGCAAGAAGGCAAAGAAGCCTTTGCCGCACCACCACCAGATTGGGGCAAGGCGATGAATATTTCCTGCAGCAGTTAACGGACCTGTGATGAATAACGAAACGACCAATAGTTTTATTGTACAAATTGAACAGACACAGCTGCTACTGACCCCTTTGTGGCCAATGCGTTTTGAACAAGTGTTGGAGTGTAAGCTGTGGTTTGCACAAAGTGCCATTAAAGCCGGAACTTTGGCTTATGGCGCAGACAAAGTTGAGCTGGGATTAAGCTTTACCAACGAATTATTTACCTTTTGTTACGAAGACTATAGCGAAAGTTTTTGGGTCACAGCTGACAGTGTAGGCGGTGCTATGCTACTGTCAGAATTAGCAAGAGAATTCAGTAGTTTGAGGATTAAATGACAGCAAAACTGCAACGCGGAATACGACTAGGGTGGCTGATGCTACTGATGTTCTGCGGCAGTGCTTTTGCTTTTCATGCTCAGGTAAACAGCTTTGATAAACAACTGTCCCGTCTGGAACTGGGACCTAATCTGTATTTTCAGCAGACGCATAAAGCCTTACCTCTGGAAGAGCTGATTTTTGATCCTGAACGACATCATGCTTTTCGTCTGGCCGCCGAATACAAAAAATCACTGCAAAGTGCCGATCAGTCGCTTTGGTTATTCACCCGCTTGCATTACAGAGGCCAGACACCAATTCAAACCGTTGTACATTATGATTTTCCTTTGGCAGACCTTGTTCAGGTCTATAGCTACAACAGGGAAAAAAATGATTTACAGCTGTTAAGCAGCACAGGCGCTTCTGTGCCTTTTTACCAGCGTGCCCTTGCCTACCGCAGCTTTGCTTTTCCACTGAATTTTGAGCCGGGTCAGGAACTGGACTTATTTATCAAAGTTCAGGATGCAGCCATAGCCCCCGCAGAGCTGACCTTATGGCAAAACAATAATTTTGTGTTGGATCAATTGTATAAAAACATACTGGATGGTCTGTTGTGCGGTGTGTTATTGCTGATGGCTATCTACAACCTGTTTTTGTATTTTTCGTTGCAACAACGGCTGTATTTGTATTATTCCGGCTTTTTTATCAACTGCACTTTGGTGTTAGGCATTTTAAACGGATTGGCTTTTGCGATGCTTTGGCCTGATTATCCTGAAATCAATCAGGCTATTTTATATGTGGCAGCTGGGGCTACTTTTGCCTGCCTGACCCTCTTTAGCTGGCATGTACGTAAGCAACAAGGCGGCATTTTGGGGCGTTTTGGTTTTTACTTGTGCTTCGTTAGCTCTTTGTTATTACTGTTCAGCCCACTTTATGCCAATAGCCAGTTGCGATTCTGGGGGTTGTTGGTTGTCACGGCTTTGTGTTTAGGTGTCAACACACTGTTTGCACTGATGCACGCGCTAAAAGGTGACCGCGCCGCCAAAACCTTTGCCTTAGGCTGGGCCTTTTTCTTTGGCTGTATTGTGGTATTGGCCTTATCACAAATAGGTTATTTGCCCACAGCTCAGGCCTGGCAATACCTGTTATTAATGGCAGTGATGGGCAGCATGGCGCTGATGAGTTTTAGTTTGTTGCAAAACATCAGAGGTACTGTGCAACAAAGCATTGACCACCAGCGCCAGGCCAATGCCCATTTACAGCAATACTACGACATCTACCACAATGCTGTAGAAGGCATGTTTACCAGTACCTTGCAAGGCCAACTGATCACCGCCAATCAAGCTTTATTGACCATGTTGGGTTATCAAAACCTGCAGCAAATGCAGCAGGACGTAGCCAAAACCGGCATGGCACGTTATTACGCCAACCCGGAAGACAGAGCGCAGATGTTAAAACAGCTGCAACTGGGTGATAACAAGAACTTTGAAATCAGAGGTTTACGTGCCGACGGTTCGGCATTCTGGGCCCTGATGTCAGCCCGGTTGGCCGAAGGTGACGACGTACAAAGCGCTTATGTGCATGGCTCTATAGTGGATATCACAGCCCATAAACAAAATACCGAGCAACTGGCTTATCTGGCAACCCACGATCCACTGACCTCTTTATACAACAGGCATTATTTTATTGAACAACTGGAGCAGACCTTACGTTTTGGCCATCAGGCTACCTTGCTTTATCTGGATATAGACCAGTTTAAATTGATCAATACCACCTGCGATCACAGAGCGGGAGATGCCTTGTTATGCCAAATCAGTAACCAGATGCAGCGGGTACTGAATAACAGAGGAATTTTAGCCAGGCTGGAAAGTGATGAATTTGTTGTGCTGTTGCCGCATTTAACCAGCAACGAAGCTTTTGCGATAGCCCATCAGTTACTGGATACAGTCAAGGAATTCCGTTTTATCTGGCAGGACAGCGTATTCAGCATCAGTGTCAGTATAGGTCTGGCAGAAAACTCAGAAGGCAATCAAAGCACTGAACATTGGCTCAAACAAGCGGACTCCGCCTGCTTTGTCGCCAAGGAAAAAGGCCGTAACCGCATTCATATGTTTAATGCCGACGATGAAGAATTACAGCGCCACCAGTCTGAAATTCAGTGGTTAAAAACCTTAAGGCAGGCGCTGGAACAAGACAATTTTGTGCTTTTTATGCAGCCTATCAGTGCCATTCAACAGGACCAGCCTGGCTTGCATTATGAGTTACTGCTGCGTTTATCTTTACCAGACCAGGGGTTGATAGCACCGGGGAATTTCTTGAGTTCTGCAGAGCGTTATGGCCTGATGCCACAAATTGACCGCTGGGTGATCCGCAACTACTTCCGTTGGCTGGCACAACAACCTGTCCATCTGGCAGAACTAAGTCTGGCCAATATCAATTTATCCGGAGCCTCATTAACAGACCCACTGTTTAAAGCTTATGTCAGCTCCTTGTTCCGCGAGTATCATATTCCTTTTGCCAAGGTTTGTTTTGAAATCACTGAAAGTATGGCGATTCTAAATGTGCATCAGACGCTGGACTTTATCTCCTACTTCAGACAACTGGGCTGTAAATTTGCGTTAGACGATTTTGGCAGTGGTTTTTCTTCTTATGGTTATCTGAAAAACTTTCCGGTCGACTTTGTCAAAATTGATGGTAGTTTTGTCCGCGACTTGCTGATCGATCCTTTTGACTGCGCCATAGTACAGTCTATTCACGATATTGCCCGGGCTATGAAAATCCAAACCGTAGCCGAATACGTTGAAAATATGGAGATTTGTCACAAGCTGACAGCAATGGGGATCGACTTCGCTCAAGGTTATGGTCTGGCCAAACCCCGTCCTTTATATCAACAGGAATAACAGTTTATTCGCTGCTGTTTTTGCCACAAAAACTATATTTGTTTGCCCCTATTGCTGAGTCTCAAGAGCTGTCATTACAATAGCGCCCCGCCCCACAGGGGTAATGCTGTTTGTCCGGAGCCCCTATGCAGCAGCTGCGCGATACCGCTTCTCAGCTAATGATCCTCAACGACGAAATTGCCCAGACTTACAGTCGTTACCAAAACGATCGTAAGTTGTTTTGCCGCAGTGGTTGTGGTGAATGTTGCCTGCATCCTGGCATTGAAGCTTCGGTGCTGGAAATGCTGCCTCTGGCTTTGCATTTGTACGATCAGGGTATTGCCGAAAGTACGCTGGAAGCTTTGCAGCAACATAATCAAGCTGGTTGTTTTTTTTATCAGGCGACATCAGAGGATCGGAAAAGTGGCCACTGTGGTGTGTACCCCTACCGCCCCGCCGTATGCCGGATGTTTGGTGCTGCCGGTTACCGTGGCCGCGAAGGTGAAGTCTTGTTGTCTATTTGCAAAGTGATACGGGCCGACGAACCTGAAGCCGTGATAGCCACTGAGCAAAGCCTGCAAAACGAAACACCACCTATGATGCGTAACCACAAGGCTCAAATAGCCCAGCTGGATTATGAGCTCAGCAAAGAAAATATGCCGATTAAACAAGCCACAGAAGCGGCGCTGGAAAAAGTGCTGACCAAAGCTTATTACGCGTCTTTTGCTGAGTAGCTGTTAGCTTTTCACCGGAACTGCAGTTGGCTGTTTGACTGAGGTTTTTTCTGCCACCTTAGCTTGTTCTGCTTTTACTTCAGGTTTTTTATCCGGCTTTTTAGGCAAAACCGGAATTAAAGCCGCCACATTGGCATGGGGGATCAGCTTGACCTGATCCTGGTGATAAATCCATAAATAGCTGGCAGTGCGGGTAATAATCTGCACCTCGTTCAGCTGACGAATATCCTTACTACCGGGTTGAATCGGATAAATCAGGCTGAGTTGATACTCTGGTGTTTTATTCTGTTTTATATTTCTGCTTAACGAGTCCACTTCTACTGTGCCACCCGTCCATACGTAAATTGCGATAGCGACAGCAAAAATTAACCAATTGGGTAACCATTGCGAAGGACTATAGTATCGATCAACCCATGCCGCATAATTGATATATTTTTTCCTGCATTTACGGTCTATCCAGCCAATAGCCACCACAATCAAAATACAGAGGATCAAAAAAACAACAGTCATAGGGTGGGTAATTGCAGCCAGCAAAAAGTCAGTCAATTCCAGATAAGGCAAAGCATTAAACTGAAACTCTCCCAACAACGAAATAGTAAAAATAAGACCCATCATGCTGGCGCACAAATAAGCAAAGGTTAAAGCAAAGCTTGGGTGTTTCAACAGAAAACGATTTAGCGTTTTTATAATCGCATCCAGCTCCTGGTCCATTTGTGGACCATAACGCAGTACCGGGGTCGCCACGACAGTAGAATCGCTGGGCTCCAAACCAGATTTTAATTCATCCATGACAAAGTCTTGTTTACATGACAATAACAATGACTTTAAAACAGCCTGTAGCGCAGAGCAATAAAAAAATACAGTTAAGTAGTTGCTCTGTATCAGTATTGTGAGGAAAGGATCAAAGGCGCTGCAAAAATTGTTTGGCGTAGCTTAGTGCAGTTTCTGTGTGGCTAAAATGTTGTGGCTTATGTGAATGCTGATACTTCATTTCCAGTAACTGCTGCTGAATAGGGTTTAAGCCAATAAAACAGCGTAATACACAACCATGTTGATCTTCCCAGCTGCTGAAATCCGTCATCATGCTAATGGCATCAGGGGTTGCCAGCTCCCAACCCTGCATATCCATCACCCGGGCCCATTTTTTACCGGCAAAACCCTGCACCACAGCTTTTAAATCTTCAATCAGCTGTTCTGAGCCCTCTTTATTCCAGGCGCCTTGAATTTCACACAACAATACTTCGCCTTGAGGTGTGACGCTGAATTTTCCATGGGCAATAGAATCTGTCATAGCTGGTACTCCTGTTGGCTAACCAGTTGAGTATAGGTTGATTTAGTCATCTCCCAAATCAGTTAGCCCATACCGCTCAATTTTTTTCAGTAAACCCTGACGGGAAATACCCAATACACGCGAGGCCTGGCTCTTGTTGCCTTTATATTGGGCCATCGCCTGCTGAATTAAACGGATCTCCAGCGCTTTCACCTGTTCATCCAGACTGTTTAAATCCGAACCTGGTACCAGCTCAGCGTCTGGATCCGCATGTTGCTGCTCCAGATGCAACAACTGAATATCTGCCACACGAATCACACCTTGCTGAGCTATAGCAGCGACACTTTCCAGCGTATTCTTTAATTCACGCACATTTCCTGGCCAGTGCTTTTGCAAAAACCAACTAATAGCCGCCGATTCCAGTTGTAGTTTCTGGCCATACTGGGCACTGAGTTGCTCCAGAAAAAACTGGATCAACAATGGTATGTCTTCCCGGCGTTCATCCAGGGCCACAGTTTCAATAGTGACACCTTTGATACGGTAATACAGATCTTCGCGAAATTTACCCTGCCTGACTAAGTCAGGCAGATTCGCATTAGTCGCCGACACCAGGCGGATATCAATTTTTTGCTGCTCACGCCCACCGACCGGATAAAAAGTGCCTTCCTGCAACACGCGCAGTAATTTCACCTGCATAGCCAAAGGCATTTCACCTATTTCATCCAGAAACAAAGTGCCGCCATCGGCTAGTTTTAGTAACCCCTGCCGGTCTTTATCTGCGCCGGTAAAAGCGCCTTTGACATAACCAAAGAGTTCACTTTCTAATAAATCAGCCGGAATAGCACCACAATGCACTGAAACAAAAGCTTTTTCGGCACGTGGACTCAGTTCATGCAAAGCCCGTGAAATTACCTCTTTGCCCGTACCGGACGGCCCTGTTACCAGCACCCGTACTTCAGTCGGAGCTATACGTTGCACCAGGGTGCGAACTGTTTCCATATGCCGCGAATGACCAGCTAACTTCGGTAAAAAGCTGTGTTGCTGCAGGCCTTGTTTGAGCTGTCTTACTTCTTTTTCAAGCTGATGTTTAGTGATAGCGCGTTTGACCACTACAGCCAGTAATTCCGGGTCTATTGGCTTGGCAATAAAGTCCCATGCGCCTTGCGCTATAGCCTGCAACGCCAGCTCCCGTTCGGCGTGGCCGGTTAAAATAATAACAGGGCGCGTGGAAAACTCAGGCACTGCAGCCAGAGTCAGTACAGGATCAAAGGCAGGCGGCAAAGCCAGATCAAGCAAAATTAAGTCCGCATCAAACTGCTGCAATTTAGTGCGGGTTTCGTCCAGATCAGCAGCTGCAGCCACCTGATAGCCCTGCTGTTGCAAAAAACGTTCTGCCAATAAACGAAAAGCCGGCTCATCATCAACTATCAAAATTCGCGCCTGATTCGGCGTTGTTGCACTAAACATCCACACTATCCTTCACACTGTCCTTTGGAAATAAAAGCTCAAAACTAACTGGCCAGCCTAAATCAGTACGGAAGCTGATCCGGCCCTGATGCGCATCCATAATACGTTTCACTATGGCCAGCCCCAAACCACTGCCACCACTGCGTTTGCTGATAAAAGGCCGGAATAATTGTTCGCTGGTTAAGGCCGGATCCAAAGCCGGGCCATTGTTATGCACCCACACCTGAATCCAATCACCTGTTAAGGCCACTTCGACACTCAGGGTGGCGTCGGTCTGATTCCGCAAAAATGCATTGGCATTATCAAACAGATTTAAAAACACCTGCTGCACTCTGTGCTGATCGGCCCGCAGTATCAGACCAGCAGGGACTTTCAGTTCCAGTTTGACCTGCTGCCAGTCAAACTGCTGCAATAAGCTTTGTAACAAAGGTTCCAGCTCCATCTGGCTGTACTGCAGCTGCAATCGGCCTGAATACACCAGCATATCGGAAATCAGCCGATCCGCTCTTTTCAATTGCTGCTGAATATGGCCCCTCAATTCAGCATCAACACCAGCTGAGGCCATAGAAATAATATTCAGCGGATTACGCAGCTCATGGGCCATTGAAGCTGCTAAAGCGCCCATTTCAACCAGATGTTGTTGCGCCAGCTGCTGTTTTTCAGCTTCAGCCAGTTGCAGTGACTGCGCCAACAGTTCACAACTACTGCCAAGCAAAGAGCCAAACACCTGAGCCACTAAACGTATGCCAGGCGTCATATCATCCCAGCCCAGCAATTCCACCTGCCACTGCCCCTGCTGACTGTAACAACGGATTTTTAACTGGCTGTCACTGACTGCAAGGTTTGCAGTTGCATGCAATTCGATTTGTACTTTTTGTTTCAGGGCAGCAGAAAGCAGCTCTGCAGCTTTTTCACTCAGTCCGGTCCAGTTTTGACACTGTGCCAGTTGCTGACGCCAGGTGTTAATCAATGTCTGGTCCAGCGTAGCTCCGGGGTAAATTAACCGCTCAGCCAATCGGGCGACAGGCCGGTAACAGGCAGCGGTAAGCAACAACACCAGACTGGAATACAGCCATAGCTGCCAGCCCGGCACACTGGCCAGCGCTTTCATGCCCAACTGGCCAAAAACCGAGCTGATCAGCGCCATCAACAACAGCAATAACAAGGACATCACTAACCAGAGCAAAGCTCTGTTTGCCAGCGCATTGACCCTCAGCATCTGATAACGCACTACGCCATACACCAGCAAGACCGGGTAGCTTGGCAACAGCAGCATAGGGTAAGGAAACCAGTCCAGACCAAACGAAGGAAAGACCACAGGAGTCGCCAACAATAAACCCCAGCCGCCTGCTAAAAACATCGCGACAATAGAGCGTTTTTTATTGCCCTGATGATAACGCCAGCCATACCACAACACGGCATGAGCCAAAATACCCAAAGCCACTGTATAAAGCAGATTTAAAAAACCATAGGAATGAAATACAAAAACCTGGCCCAAAGCTATGCTTTGCAGCACATCACCAGCATTCAGACTCCAGCTCAGCAGCACCACCAGAGCCGTCAGAAAATACAGCCAACCAATATGACGCCTCGCCCAGCTTAACCAGGGGGCGCGAACCTTATCCTGATCCACAAACCTCAAGGCAAAATGCAGAAAAAAAGTGGGCATCAAAGGATTGGCCAATAACAGATAACGCCCCAGTTCTGGCTGGTCGTGTATGACAAACACATGGCCTAAACACCACAGCGCCATCATGGCACCAAAACCAGCTAAACCTGCCAGAGTCTGCTGATAACGCGAATGCCACCAGAGCCAGCCCGACATCAGTGCGGCACAGGCGCTGGTGACTAACATCATCAGCTCAAAAGCTAAAATTAAATCCACTGCAGCCGTCAACTTTGTTGTCACTCACTTAATTTAAAATCGTAAACCAAGTTAACATACGCTGCAAACTTTAAATTTTATTTATTTAAAATCATATAGTTAAAAATAAATATAATTATGGCCTGATTCTGGCACTACAGAGGGGACCCAGCCTTTTCGCTGTCTAACTTGTCAACAAAGAGAACATTATGCCAGACCTGTCTATTCTTGCTGCCGAACTGCTGACCATGTTGCTGTTGTTGTCTGTGGCACTTGCCCCTTCTGTATTAAGCCGGATAAAAACGTCTAAAGACTGAGGTAATTATGGAACTTGATGTCAGTATTCTTTCGCGTATCCAGTTTGCTTTTACCGTAAGCTTCCACATTATTTTTCCGTCTATCACTATAGGTTTGGCCACGCTGATTGCGATCTGGGAAGGCTTGTGGCTTAAAACCGGTAACCCGCAATACCTGCAACTGGCCAAGTTCTGGATCAAACCTTTTGCCATCACCTTTGGGATGGGCGTGGTGTCCGGCATAGTACTGTCGTATGAATTTGGCACCAACTTCTCTAAGTTTTCTGAAATCGCAGGCGCAGTGCTTGGGCCTTTGATGGCCTACGAAGTGCTGACGGCCTTTTTCCTTGAAGCAGGTTTTTTAGGGGTCATGTTGTTTGGCTGGCAACGGGTCAGCGCCAAAATGCACTTCTTTGCCACTGTCACTGTTGCAGTGGGCACCTGGATTTCCGCCTTCTGGATTATTGCTGCCAACTCCTGGATGCAAACCCCACAAGGCCATCAGATAGTGGATGGCAAATTTGAAGTAGTCAGCTGGCTGGAGGTTATTTTTAATCCCTCCATGCCCTATCGTTTAGTGCATATGCTGCTGGCCGCTTTTATCACTGCCACTTTTGTCGTGATGGCTACTCATGCCTGGTATCTACGCAAAGGCCAGCACAAGGAGTTTGGCCGCAAAGGGTTGTCGATGATGTTGTGGTTCGCCTTAGTGCTGACACCACTGCAAGCCTGGGTGGGTGACTTACATGGTTTAAACGTGAAGGAACACCAGCCGGTGAAACTGGCTGCGATGGAAGGGATCTGGGCTTCCACCGAAACCAATGTGCCGCTGCTGCTGTTTGCTTTGCCTGATATGAAAGCCGAACAAAACCACTTTGAAGTGGCAGTACCAGGCCTTGCCAGCCTGATTTTGACTCACAACTGGCACGGCGAGCTACAGGGTTTAAAATCTGTGCCTGCGGCCGACAGACCTCATGTGCCTATGGTGTTTTTTAGTTTCCGTATCATGGTCGGTATTGGCGTACTGATGATAGGCGTGGCCCTGCTGGGTGCTTACCTGCGTTGGCGTGGCACCTTGTATCAGAGTAACTGGTTCCTCTGGCCTGTCAGTTTTATGGCCCCGACCGGTGTAATTGCAGTCCTGGCTGGTTGGTATGTGGTCGAAATTGGCCGTCAGCCCTGGATTATTTATGGTTTAGTCCGCACCAGCGAGATTGTCAGCCCGCTGCCCGCCGAAAGGGTGTTGTTTTCCCTGACGTTGTTTGTTCTGACCTACAGCCTGCTGTTTGGTGTTTATCTGTACTTTATGCGCAAGCTGATCAAAAAAGGCCCGGCGCCCATAGAGCAACTGGAACAACAGCGTATTGGCGTCAAGGCATCAGGTTACGCCTTATCTTTTACCAAAGCCTTAGCCACACAGGCTGATGAATCCACCACAAAAGGAGCCAACTAATGGAGCTGGAACTGAGTTTAAGTCTGTTTTATCTGCTGCTGCTTGGCTTTGCCATTCTGATGTATGTGCTGCTGGATGGTTTTGACCTGGGTATGGGCATTCTGTATCCATGGTTTAATACGGACGCCGAACACGACCATTTAATGCGCTCCATTGCCCATGTCTGGGATGGCAATGAAACCTGGCTGGTGTTTGGAGGTGTGATTTTATTTGGTGCCTTTCCGGCCGCTTATGCCGCTATAGCTTCTACCTTTTATCTACCGATCATACTGATGTTGATAGGTTTGATTTTCCGTGGCGTAGCTTTTGAATACCGTTTTAAATCAGATACTTCAAAAAGATATTGGAATACTGCCTTTGCTGTGGGCTCCAGCCTGGCCGCTTTTTGCCAGGGCCTGATGCTGGGCACTTTAGTTCAGGGCGTACCAGCGGATTTTATCAATCAGTCCAGTTTCAGTTGGCTCAGTCCTTTTAGCCTGTTTTGTGGTTTAGCTGTGATGGCAGGCTATGCGCTGCTGGCCTGTTGTTATCTGGTGATGAAAAGCCGGGGGGAGCTGCAACAAAAAGCCGCCCGCTACGGCCAACGTTTAGTGCTGATGGTGATGTTATCCATGCTGCTGGTCAGCCTCTGGACTGTCTGGATTGAGCCGGAAATCCGTGCTCGTTGGTTTGGCGGCTGGCATGCTTTATGGTTAATCCCACTGCCTCTGTTGTCTGTGCTTGCCGCCCGTTTATTATTCCGCGACTTAGGCCGGGTCAACCGCAGCCATAAAGCGGAAACTGCTGTGCATGAGCGCCACGAAGAAAGACCCTTCTGGCTGGCATCCTCTTTGTTCCTGTTAGCTTTTGTTGGTTTGCTGGTCAGCGTATTCCCTTACCTGTTGCCCCGCCAGTTAACCTATATGCAGGCAGCAGCTCCGGACAGCAGTCTGATCTTTATGTTGCCCGGCATTTTCATTTTTGTGCCACTAATTTGCGCTTATACACTCTGGGGCTACAAAATTTTTGCCGGCAAAGTGGAAGATTATCAGGAGGGCTATTGATGAAAAACTTTGGCAGGCAGTTGACTCAGACCCAATGGTTTGTCGTGTTATACCTCGCTGGTTTTTTAACTTTAACTTTTATTGCATGGCTATTAAAACAAGGCATGAAGTTTTTATAACAGGTTAAAAATCAAGCGTTTCTGCTTAAAAAATAACAGGTTTTTATTGATCTGACACAAACAAAGTGGCGATCAATGGACCTGTTATTTTCATTTTTTTCATTTTTTTATTTGCATTTTAAAAAACACTGCTGCTATAGTCAGGAAAAGGCCAAATAGTTTTGGTCCAGACCTGGTGCGAAAGATGAAGTATTTAAGTTTTATCGCAGTGTTGTTTTACCTGAGTTTGCTGTTTCCTACGGCAGGCCATTCTGCATCCAGCAGTTGGGTAGATTTACAACAACCGAATAAAAACTTCAGCGCTGCCCTGGTTGCTTCAGTTACCCATTCCACTGTCGATTCGACAGAAACTTCAAGTGATGATGAGAAAAGCCCTGTCTGCTGGAGTAGTTTTGAATTCCCGGCGGCACAAAACGGCGCTTATCAACAGGCACAGAGTCAATTCAACAGAGTGCAAAAAAGCTGTTATGCAGCAAGGGCACCACCAGTACACCTCTCTTAAATCATTGAAATTGTCAGAGTTTCCGGCTTTTTAGTCACTATCTGACAGATCCATTGTATTGATATCAGTTTCGCTGCCTCTGAGCGGACTGACGAGAGGTTTCTATGAAAAAGTTAAATTTATTCAACGTTGATGTAATAGATCATTTAGTTCAGCCAGCCGAATTTGCCGAAGCAAATTTAAACTCAGCAGCACTGGACTTTGTGTCTGACTTTAAAACCAACAGCCCTATGATGATTGATGCTAATACCTGTGCAGTCGAAGCAGAGGATATGATGAATCATGAACATACCAAATTAAAACTGGTAATAGACGCCAATCAGGAACTGATTGGTTTAATCAGCTACGAACAGTTGTCTATCCAGAATGTGTTGCAACGCCTGGGCAAAGGTGTCAATCGCACTGACCTGACCGTAGCCGATTTAATGCGCCCACGCTCTGAAATCAAAGCTTTGGCTTACGAACAGGTCAAACACTGCACCATAGGTGATGTATTGAACACGCTGCAACACAATGGTGAGCAGCACTGTTTGGTCATAGACACCGACTCTCACCATATCCGCGGTGTGATATCCGCAAGCGATATCGCCAGCCGTTTGCATATTCCGGTTCATATTGAAAAAGCTCCGACTTTTTTAAATATTTTTGACCGTATGTATGCCTGATCGACCTTTGACGGGTCGTTAACGCGGCCCGCTAAAGCATGTTTTCTCCTGGTTTTCCCCGTTTCGTAGTCATTCCCGCGGAACGGGGTTTTTGAAAGCCGCCACAGAGCATGGGTACCTCCAAGACCTCCCCTCTGTCAGCATTGCTGGTTTATGGCGGCGTTTTCCTTTCAAAACATGCTATGGGTA
>CAMLSF010000062.1 GCA_946482615.1 uncultured Chromatiaceae bacterium
TCCAGATAAAAGAGGACCACATGAGCAATCCAAAACTCGCCTACAGAAGAATTTTATTAAAACTCAGTGGTGAAGCCCTGATGGGGGAAGAAGGCTTTGGTATAGACCCTAAAGTGCTGGATCGGATGGCTCAGGAAATCAAAGAGCTGGTTGAATTGGGTATCCAGGTCGCCATAGTCATAGGCGGCGGTAACATTTTCCGTGGCGAAGGTTTAGCAAAAGCTGGTATGAACCGGGTGGTCGGTGACCATATGGGGATGCTGGCGACAGTGATGAATGGCCTGGCGATGCGTGATGCGCTGCACCGTGCCTTTGTTAACGCTCGTCTGATGTCAGCAATTCCTCTGAACGGTGTTTGTGACAATTACAGCTGGGCTGAAGCTATTAGCCTGTTAAAGTCTGGCCGCGTGGTGATTTTCTCTGCTGGTACTGGTAACCCGTTTTTTACCACAGATTCAGCCGCCTGCTTACGTGGTATTGAAATTGAAGCCGATGCTGTTTTAAAAGCCACTAAAGTAGATGGTGTGTATTCGGCCGACCCTGTGAAAGATCCAACAGCCACTTTGTACAGCAAATTAAGCTACACCGAAGTGCTGGAAAAAGAATTAAAAGTGATGGATTTAGCGGCCTTTACTTTGGCCCGTGACCATAATATGCAAATTCGGGTATTCAATATGAATACGCATGGTGCACTGAAACGTGTTGTGCTGGGCGAAGAAGAAGGCACAGTGATCGACCACGCTGAAAAATTACAGTAAACTAACTGCCACTTTTTTGGTGTAGCAAAAAAAGGAATAGCCAAAGTGATTAACGATATTCTCAAAGACAGCAAAACCCGGATGGAAAAAAGCGTTGAAGCGCTGAAAAACCAATTGTCAAAAATCCGTACCGGTCGTGCTCACCCAAGTTTGTTAGACGGTATTCAGGTGTCTTATTATGGTGCGAACACACCATTACGTCAGGTCGCTAACGTATCGGTGGAAGATGCCCGTACTCTGACCATCAGCGTATTTGATAAAACGCTGATCCAGCCTGTGGAAAAAGCCATTTTGCAATCAGATTTAGGTTTAAACCCTATGAGCGCTGGGACCACAATTCGTGTGCCATTACCTCCGCTGACAGAAGAGCGTCGTCGTGATTTAGTCAAAGTAGTGCGTGGCGAAGCCGAAGGTGCCCGTGTTGCAGTACGTAATATTCGCCGTGATGCGAATGCTGATTTCAAAGCTTTATTAAAAGATAAAGAAATCGGTGAAGATGATGAACGTAAAGCAGCAGAAGAAGTTCAAAAGCTAACCGACGCTTTCGTTAAGAAAGTGGACGAAGTATTAGCGGACAAAGAAAAAGAGTTGATGGAAGTTTAAGACTTCCTGCCCTGATTAGGGAAATAGCGCCGTGTAGGGTATACTTCGCGGCGTTTTTTATTATTGTGACAAGGTCGGATTCAGATGACAGAAGTGCAAACCGCGTTACAAAACGCGTTGCCACAACATGTCGCCATTATCATGGACGGCAACGGACGCTGGGCTGAACGGCAAGGCAAGCCCCGGGTATGGGGCCATAAAAAAGGTGTCGATGCAGTGCGTCGTGCCGTAAGCTTTTGTCGTAAATTAGGCATCCAGTCTCTTACCTTATTTGCCTTTAGCAGTGAAAACTGGCGTCGTCCTGAAGACGAAGTCAGCGGTTTGATGCAACTGTTTTTACTGGTACTACAGCAGGAAGTAAAAACCCTGCACAAAAACAACGTAAGGCTGAATATTATTGGAGACTTGTCTCCTTTTAGCGACAAACTAAAACAACATATTAAAGAGGCGCAACAGCTTACAGCTCAGAATACAGCCTTGACCCTGAATGTGGCTGCTAATTATGGCGGTCGCTGGGACATAGTGCAGGCAGCCCAACAATTAGCACAAAAAGTTGCTGATGGTGAGCTGACGGCCACACAAATTGACGAACAATTGTTATCAGGTTGCATGCAGATGCATGACCAGCCGGAGTTGGATCTGATGATCCGTACCGGTGGGGATGTACGCATCAGTAACTTTTTGTTGTGGCAAGCTGCTTATGCTGAGTTATGGTTTACCGAAACCTTATGGCCTGACTTTGATGATCAGGTGTTTTCGGAAGCTTTGGCAACCTACGCCAGCAGAGAAAGGCGTTTTGGTTGTACTGGAGCACAAATCCGTGAGCTGGCAATGCGTCCGATACAAGGATAACCAATTTGTTTAAGCAACGAGTTATTACAGCCCTGATCATGGCGCCTCTGGCGTTAGCTGCAGTTTTTTTTCTTCCTTTACATTATTTCGCTATTTTTATCGCTGCTGCTTTTTTGATTGGAGCCTGGGAATGGAGCTTGTTTTGTGGCTACACAGCCAGGTCCAGCCAATACAGTTTTATCAGCATAGTTGCCCTGAGTATGGCGCTGATTTATTGGCAACTGCCAGATACAGCGTACTGGCCTGTGCAACTGGATCACTTAAGTAACAGTTTATTAGCCATGGGGGTGATCTGGTGGCTGATCGCTGTGCTGCTGGTGCTAAGTTATCCGCGCAGCAGTCAAAGCTGGGCTCAGGGGCATTTACGTCGCGCTTTGATGGGCTGGTTTACTTTAGTGCCGGCCTGGACTGCTTTGCTGTTGATCCGTTCTGTTGATTTTCATCAATCCAGCTATACAGGTGCCTGGCTGATCTGTTTGCTGCTGGGTATTGTCTGGGCCGCTGATATTGGTGGTTATTTTATTGGCAAACCTTTTGGCAAACGTAAATTATTGCCAGCCGTCAGCCCAGGGAAAACACTGGAAGGTATGTTAGGTGGTATCGGCTTTGTGATGTTGCTGGTTACGGCAGTGGCTTATTATCAGGGCTTTCCTGAAGAGACTGCCATCTGGTATCTGGCCGCTTTAGTACTGACTGTTTTGTCTGTGTTTGGCGATTTAAGCGAAAGTATGTTTAAACGTGTGGCAGGTTTAAAAGACAGTGGCAACATTATCCCTGGTCATGGTGGTATTTTAGATCGCATTGACAGCCTGACGGCCACAGCTCCCCTTTACGCTGTGCTGGTGGCTTTGATTGGAGGCTTCGCGTAATGCGAACGCTAGTGATACTTGGGGCTACGGGCTCTATAGGCTGCAATACGCTGGATGTAGTGGCCATGCATCCTGAACTTTATCAGGTGCTGGGGTTAACGGGCGCCACTCAGGTCGATAAGCTGTTTGCGCAAATTCTGCAGTTTAAACCCCGTTATGCCGTCATGACAGATCCACAGGCTGCAGACAAATTACGCCAACAGGTAAAAGACGCTAATCTTGCCACTGAAGTTTATTCTGGTGCTGCAGCACTTTGCGATTTAGCCGCTCATCCTGATGCGGATATAGTGATGGCGGCTATAGTCGGGGCCGCAGGTTTATTACCTACTTTGGCCGCTGTTGAACAAGGTAAAACTGTGTTGCTGGCCAATAAAGAAGCACTGGTGATGAGCGGTGAACTCTTTATCAATAAAGTGCAGCAGTGTGGCGCAACTTTATTGCCGATCGACAGCGAACACAATGCCATTTTTCAATGTTTGCCCTCCGCCTTACAACAAAATACCGCAACTCAGAAGTTGGCTGATTTTGGTATCAGCAAACTGTTGTTAACTGGCAGTGGTGGTCCGTTTTTACGTAAAGAATTATCAGAGTTCTCAACAATTACTCCGGCACAGGCTGTGGCTCATCCGAATTGGGTGATGGGCCAGAAAATCTCTGTTGACAGCGCCACTATGATGAATAAAGGCCTTGAGTTTATTGAAGCCCGCTGGTTATTTAATTGTGCGGCTGATGATATTCAGGTCGTTATTCATCCACAAAGTATTATTCATTCGATGGTGCAATACACAGATGGTTCTGTATTGGCACAATTGGGCCAGCCTGATATGCGCACTCCTATAGCCCACGCACTGGCTTACCCTCAGCGTATACAAACCAATGTGAAGCCACTGAATTTTTTCGAGCTGGCTGACTTTAGTTTCTCTAAACCAGAGCCTGCACGTTATCCAAATTTATATCTGGCGATAGCCGCTTGTGGTTATGGTCAGGGCGCGACAACGGCACTTAATGCAGCAAATGAAATGACAGTTGCCGCATTTTTAGCAGGCCAAATTCGTTTTACAGATATAGCGCTGCTGAACGAAAAAGCATTGGAGCGTTTTGCCACAATAAAAGCGCCTGATTTAGAAAGTATTCTGAGCCTTGATCAGCAGGCCAGAGCTTATGTGCAGGACCAACTGAAAAAGGTGAGTTAATGTCGGGTTTTGTCTGGAATTTAATCAGCTTTGTGGTTGCTATTGGCCTGCTGGTGACAATACATGAGTTTGGTCATTTTTGGGTGGCGAGGAAAAACAATGTACTGGTCAAACGTTTTTCTATAGGTTTCGGTAAAGCAATTTACAGCTGGCGTGATAAACAAGGTACTGAGTTTGTGATTGCAATGATCCCGCTGGGTGGTTATGTCCGCATGCTGGATGAGCGGATTGACCCTGTATTACCCCAGTTTAAAGATTTAAGTTTTAACAGCAAAACGGTTTGGCAACGTATGGCCATTATTGCCGCTGGCCCTGTTGCTAATTTCCTGTTTGCCATCCTGTTGTTATGGGGTATGTACCTGATAGGTGTGCCCAATATAAAGCCTGTGGTAGGGCAGGTGACGGCTGAATCCATTGCCGCAAAAGCAGGTGTTCCGTCCAATGCCCAAATCACGGCTATTAACGGTGAGTCTGTTGAAGACTGGCGTGCTATCAGTTTATTGCTGGTTGAGCAAGTGGGCGCAAGGACAGTGGATATCACAGTGCAGCAACTGGAGGGCAGCGACCAAAGTTACCAGTTAGATTTAACGGACTGGGTGTTTGATCCGGATAAACAAAGTGTATTTGGCAGCTTAGGTCTGGAACCGCTGCGACCGGAAGTATTAAATGAAATCAGCCAGATCCAGCCAGGTTCTGCTGCCGAAACTGCCGGTTTGCAGTTAGGTGATAAGCTGGTTTCAGTGGATGGTAAAACTGTGGTGGACTGGAATGCTGTGGTGGCTTTAGTGCAAAACAGCCCGGAAAAACCTTTGTTGTTTGGGATTGAACGTAACGGCCAATCTCTGGATATTTTGGTGACACCTCAAAGCCGCGAAATGGCAGATGGTTTTCATCAGGGCTATCTGGGAGTTAGTCCTAAAGTATTGCCCTGGCCTGAACATTTATTGTTCACTCAGCAATATGGCCCTGTACAGGCGGCTATTGTTGGGGTAGAAAAGACATGGCAATTGGTGCGATTAAGCTTCTCAATGATTGGAAAATTCATTTTTGGTGATATTTCTGTCAAACATTTAAGTGGACCAATTTCAATAGCACAAGGCGCTGGAAGCAGCGCAGATATTGGCCTGATTGCCTTTATCTCGTTTTTAGCACTGATCAGCGTCAACCTTGGGGTGATAAATTTACTGCCCCTGCCTATTTTGGATGGTGGCCATTTAATGTATCTTGTGCTGGAACTAATACGCGGCAAACCTGTCTCTGAGAAGGCGCAGGAGCTGGGTTTCCGGATCGGAGCTCTGTTGCTGCTGACATTAATGGGAATTGCGCTGCTCAACGATATTTCTCGTTTGTAATAAACTAATCAAAAGTAGTCCAAAACAATGACAATTAAACGATTAGTAGCCGCGATGTTACTTGCTGGTTTAAGTAACTCGGTGCTCGCTGAACAATCATTTACTGTGCAAGACATTCAGGTCGAAGGCTTGCAGCGTGTTGCGCTTGGTGCAGCATTAAATAATCTGCCGTTTAATATCGGCGATACCATCACAGATGCGACTTTATCCCGCAGTATTAAAAGTCTGTACGCGGCGGGTCACTTTGACGATATTCAGGTGTTTCGTGATGGCAACACCGTTATTTACCGCTTAAAAGAGCGTCCAACCATCAACAACATCGAATTTGATGGCAATAAAGACATCAAAGAAGATCAGTTGAACGAAAGTTTAACGGGTCAGAAAATTGTAGTGGGTGAGCCTTTAGATAAAACTGTGATCAAAGAAGTTGAAAACGGTTTGACTGAGTTCTACCACGGCGTAGGCAAATACAACGCTGCTGTTGAGATGAAAGTTACCTATTTACCTCGCAACAGGGTGAATCTGAAAATTGAATTTGAAGAAGGGGATGCCGCTTCTGTTCGTCAGATCAACATAGTGGGTAACGAGTTATTCAGCGACGAAGAATTGCTGAAAAATATTGAATCACTTTACGATTTACCCTGGTGGCGCTTTTTATCCTCAGACCGTTATCAGAAGCAAACTTTGCAGGGTGACTTTGAGAAAATCCGCAGTTACTACTTAGACCGCGGTTACCTGCGTTTTAATATCGACGCGAATCAGGTTTCTGTCAGTACAGATAAAACTTCAGTTTACGTGACTCTGAACGTGACTGAGGGCGAGCAGTACACTATCACAGGTGTTGATTTTGTTGGTGATCTGATAGGTCAGGATGCCTTTATTAAAGCATTACTGCCGCTCAAAGCCGGACAGTTGTATAACGGTGCTTTGGTCACTTATACCGAAGAAAGTATTGCTAAGTTATTGGCCCGCTTTGGTTATGCTAACTCGAAAGTCCGTACTATTCCTACCATCAATGATGACACCAAAGAAGTTGCTTTGACTATCAGTGTGGAACCCGGAAAACGCGTTTATGTGCGTCGTCTGGAAGTGGCAGGTAATGCGTCGACTAAAGATGAAGTGATTCGTCGTGAAGTCCGTCAGATGGAAGGTGCCTGGTTATCTAACGATGCGCTGGAGTTATCCAAAGAGCGTATTCAGCGTTTACCTTATATCGAAAAAGTTGAGTTTGAAACCAAAGAAGTGGCAGGTGTCGACGACAAAGTCGATGTCAGCTACAAAATTAAAGAGCAGCCATCAGGTAACTTTAATGCCGGTATCTCTTACGGTGATTTCCAGGGCTTGTCTTTCCAGATTGGTGTTGAACAGCAAAACTTCTTTGGTACAGGTAACTCTGCAGGTATTAGTTTAAGTACCAACAGATACAATAAACAAATTTCATTGTCTGTAACCGATCCGTACTTTACGCTGGATGCTGTCAGTTTAGGTGGCCAGGTATTCTATTCAGATACCGACTACTCCAGTCTGTCGTCTAACTTAGAAGCCTATAAGCAAAAACGTTATGGTTTTGGTGCTTCTATTGGTTATCCAATCAACGAATACAACAGATTAAATTTCGGTACTAACTATGCGGTGAACGAAATTAATGCCTTATCTGAATATGACCAGTTGCGTCATTTCAGAGCTGTGTTGATGGATAAAAATGACCCGGATGGTGGTTATAAGTTTACTAACTATGAATTGACGGCAAGTTGGATCCAAAGCACATTAAACCGTGGTTTGTTCCCAACCGCCGGTCATGAATTGGTGTTAAGTGGTCGTATCACCACACCAAATTCAGACTTGCAGTACTACAAAACAACATTTGAAGCCCGTAACTACATTCCGCTGAGTAACGATCACCGCTGGTCCTTCCTGAGCAAGCTGGAAGTTGGTTACGGCAACGGTTATGGTAGCAAAGATGGTTATGATTATACGCTGCCATTTACCGATAACTTCTATGCAGGTGGTCAGAATTTACGTGGCTTCGAAGCCCGTATCATAGGCCCTCATGCTATCTACCGTCAGGTCAGTACAGTACCGGGATTACCTAATCCAACAGGTGGTTCAGGTGGTTCTTTCCCGACTGACCCAAGTTTTGACACTTACATAGTGTCGCCTCGATCAACGGGTGGTAATGCCATGGCAATTGCGACCCTTGAGTTAATCACACCAACTCCTTTTGTTGGTGAGGATTATGTAAACCAGATACGTACCAGCCTGTTCGTTGATGCAGGTAACGTCTGGGATACAGAGTTTGATTTAAGTCGTTATGATGGTTTAAGTCCGTCGACAAGTCAGAGTTTTAACAGTCCGGCACTGTTAGATTATTCCGACCCGGGCTTAATCCGTGTTTCGACAGGTCTTTCTCTGCAATGGATTTCGCCTATGGGTCCATTGACATTTAGTTTGGCTAAAATCATCCAGAAAGAAGAGGGTGATGATCAAGAAAACTTTAGTTTCAATATTGGTACTACATTCTAAATTTATGGGAAATGGAAAACATGTTTAAGCAAAGCTTAGCAAAAACTGCATTAGTGTTGATGGCTGGTCTGTTGATGGCTGGTACTGTTGCAGCAAAAGAAATGAAAATTGGTGTAGTGGATGTGCAAGCTATAGTAGCTCAGTTGCCTCAGACGACCTCTATTCAAAATACATTAAAAGCTGAGTTCGAAGGCCGTATTGCTGAAGTGCAAAAGCTGGAAAAAGACATAGCTTTTAATCAGGAAAAATTAAAGCGTGATGGTGCGACCATGAACGACCAGCAGAAGAAAGCTCTGCAAGGCGAAATGGAAAAACAAATGCGCAGTTACGAGCAGTTGGCTCGTCCTTTGGATGAAGATTACCGCAAACGTCAGGGTGAAGAGCGTAATAAACTGATGGGCTTAGTAAAAACAGCCATCGATGGTATAGCTAAAAAAGACAACTACGACCTGATCTTAAATGCTCAGGCTGGTGTGTTTGTTAAACCTGAATATGACATCTCTAATGCTGTTGTAGCTCAGGTGAGCAAAGCCAAATAATGGCCAAGCTTACTCTGGCCTTTATAGCTGAGCAGCTCAATGCTCAGCTAGTTGGAGACGCCACGGCACTGATTAGTGCCGTTGGTACATTAGAAGATGCAACAAGCTCTCAGTTAAGCTTTTTATCCAACAGCAAGTACCGCAAATTTTTACAGTCGACTCAAGCCGGTGCTGTGCTGATTAAAGCGGATGATCAAAGCTATTGCCCTGTGAATGCACTGATCGTGAATGATCCTTATGTGGCCTTCGCGAAAGTAGCGCAGCTATTAGATTCCACACCTGCTGCCGCTTATGGGCGGGGGCAGAATATAGTCATAGACCCTTCTGCTTCAGTGGCAGATTCAGCCGTCATAGGCCCCAATGTGGTGATTTCCGCTGGTGCCGTGATTGGCGAGAAGGTACAGATTGGCGCTGGTTGTTTTATCGGCGAAAATACCTTGATAGCAGATGGCTGTAAAATCTGGCCTAATGTGACTTTTTATCATGGTGTACAACTGGGTAAAAATTGTCTGGTGCACAGCGGTGCTGTGATAGGTGCTGATGGTTTTGGTTTTGCCAATGAACGCGGCCGTTGGCTGAAAATTCCTCAGGTAGGTACTGTTATTATAGGTGATGACACTGAAATCGGTGCCAATACCACCATAGACCGTGGCGCTTTGGGCGACACCGTCATTGGTAAAAACGTGATCCTGGATAACCAGGTCCAAATTGCTCACAACGTGCAGATTGGTGATCATACGGCCATTGCAGGTTGCACTGTCGTAGCAGGCAGCACTAAAATTGGCCGGTATTGTATTATTGGTGGTGCCTGCGCTATCAATGGCCATATGGAGATTTGTGATGGAGTGCAAATCACCGGTATGTCGATGATTATTAAATCTATTACCGAAAAAGGTATCTATTCATCCGGTACTCCGGCCAGCACTAATCTGGAATGGCGGAAAAATAGTGTCCGGTTTCGTCAACTGGATCAGATGTATCAAAAATTACGGGAACTTGAACAGCAAATGGCTGCTTTGTCCCAACCGCCTTCAAAAGACGAATAAAATAAAAGAGGTTCACTTTGGCTAACCAATTGAATATCCTTGAAATACAGGAAATCATGGCCTTGCTGCCACATCGCTATCCATTTTTAATGATCGACCGGGTTCTGGATTTCACTCCGGGCGAATCTTTAACTGCTATTAAAAACGTCACTATCAATGAGCCAATTTTTACTGGCCATTTTCCTGCTATGCCTATTTTTCCTGGCGTATTGATTTTGGAAGCTCTGGCTCAGGCCACTGGTATTCTTGGCTTTAAAACAGTGACTGAGCGCGCTGAAAACGAGCTGTATTTATTTGCTGCTATAGACGAAGCCCGTTTTAAGAAACCTGTTGTTCCTGGTGATCAACTGGTGCTGGAAGTGAAGTTTTTAAAAGAACGTCGTAATTTGTGGAAGTTTTATGGTGAAGCCAAAGTGGATGGCCAGGTCGTTTGTACTGCTGAACTGATGTGTGCCAGAAGAGAGCTTTAATATGATCCATCCTACCTCTGTGATCGAAACAGGTGCTGTACTTGGCCAAAACGTCAAAGTTGGACCATTTTGTTATATCGCCGCCAATGTAGTAGTGGGTGATAACACTGTGCTTGAATCTCATGTAGTGCTCAAAGGCCCTACAGTCATAGGCAAAGGCAATCATTTTTACCAGTTCACCAGCATAGGTGAAGATTGTCAGGACAAAAAATACAAAGGTGAGCCGACTGAACTTGTTATCGGTGATCACAACGTATTCCGCGAAAACTGCACTGTTCACCGTGGCACAGTGCAGGACAAAGGTATCACCCGTATTGGTTCAAATAATCTCTTTATGAACAATACCCATGTCGCGCACGACTGCGTGATAGGCGACAACGTGATTTTTGCCAGCGGCGCTCAGTCGGCTGGGCATGTGCATGTTGGTGATTGGGCCATTTTAGGTGGCATGACGGGTATTCACCAGTTCTGCCATATTGGTGCTCACGCTTTTATCGGTGGTGGTTCTATAGTGGTGAAAGATGTACCTCCTTACCTGATGGCTCATGGTGCTCATGCTGTACCAGCAGGTTTAAATGTCGAAGGTTTGAAACGTCGTGGCTTCAGCGCCGATGCGATTTTAGAAGTGCGCCGCGCTTATAAAGAAGTGTACCGTAAAGGTTTAACAGTGCAGGAAGCTCTGGATGCTCTGGCAGAAAAATCTGCCGAATTCCCTGAAGTCAAAGCCTTCACTGATTTTATCGCCAACTCCAGCCGTGGCATTATCCGCTGATGATACAAGCGCAATCCAGGGTGAAAATTGCCTTAGTCGCCGGGGAACACTCCGGCGATATTTTAGGTGCTGATTTGATCCGTGCTTTAAAGCAGCTGTATCCGCAAGCCGAATTTTATGGCATAGGCGGTGAGCGGATGAAAGCGGAAGGCTTTAGCGCTTTGTTTGATATGGAAGAGCTGGCGGTGATGGGCATAGTGGAAGTGTTAGGCCGCTTGCCTCGTTTGCTTAAGGTTCGTTAAGAGCTGCTACAGCATCTGACTGCCACTCAACCTGATGTGTTTATTGGCATTGACGCACCGGATTTTAATATTCCGGTGGAGCTCAAACTCAAAGCCGCTGGTATTAAAACTGTGCATTATGTCAGCCCTTCGGTCTGGGCCTGGCGACAAAAACGTATCTTTAAAATCGCCAAAGCCACCCATATGGTGCTGGCGTTATTACCTTTTGAAAAGGCCTTTTACGATAAATTTGCTGTGCCCTGCAGCTTTGTTGGCCATACCCTGGCCGACCAAATGCCGCTGCAGCCGGATAAAGCTGCTGCTAAAACAGAGCTGGGCTTAAACAGCGATGCGCCAGTGCTGGCGATCATGCCGGGCAGCAGAACCAATGAAATCAAGTTATTAGCTGCAGATTATTTAAGTGCTGCTGCAGAGCTTAAAGCTCAGCAACCAAATTTACAGCTGATTTGTAATATGGTGACAGAACAAAAAGCAGAGTTGTTCCGCCAGATCAAACAGCAGGTTGCGCCTGATTTAGCAGTGCAACTGGAAACAGGCAAAGCCCGCACCGTTTTAACTGCGGCAGATGCGGTCTTTATTGCCTCAGGCACAGCCACGCTGGAAGCCATGCTGGCCAAAACCGCTATGGTGGTCGGTTATAAGATGAACTGGCTGACGCATCAAATCGCCAAACGTTTGGTGAAACTGAAGTTTTTCAGCCTGCCGAATTTATTGGCCGACAAAGCTTTAGTGACGGAACTGCTGCAGGATCAGGTCACAGTGCAGAACTTAGTCAAAGCTATGGCGCCTTTATTACAGGATCAACAAGCGCGGCAAGCATGCGTGGGTTCTTTTACAGAGCTGCATCAATTAATTCGTTGTAATGCCAGTGAACAGGCTGCTGCAGCAATAGCAAAAGTAATGGAAGATGCGGTATGAGTCTGAAAGCTCTGAATGCTGAAACTTACCAGCGACCACAGGTACAACTGATTTGTGGTGTCGACGAAGTAGGGCGTGGCCCGCTGGTGGGCGCTGTGGTGACAGCTGCAGTGATCCTTGATCCGAATAACCCTGTTGTCGGTTTAAACGACTCGAAAAAACTGTCTGAAAAAAAACGGCTGCAACTTGCTGAAGAAATTAAAGCCAAAGCCTTAAGCTGGAGCTTAGGCCGTGCTGAAGTGCACGAAATTGATAGTTTAAATATCTTACACGCCACTATGCTGGCGATGACCCGAGCTGTAGAGGGTCTGCATATCAAGCCGGAATGGGCCTTAATAGACGGCAACCGTGTACCGAAAGATATAGCTGTGCAGGCCAGTGCTGTGGTCAAAGGTGATGCTTTGGTGCCGGAAATCAGCGCCGCTTCTATTCTGGCCAAAGTGGCGCGCGATGAAGAAATGCAGCAACTGGATGCAGCTTATCCGCACTATGGTTTTGCCGGTCATAAAGGCTATCCAACAGCTGAACACTTAGCTGCTATTAAAACCCATGGTGTGATAGCAGAGCACAGACGCAGCTTTAAACCAGTACGGGATGTGCTGGACTCTTTGGCAGAGGCAGTGCATGGCTGAGCCGGGTTTTATTCATTTACGGGTGCACAGCGACTTTTCTATGGTCGATGGCATCAAAAAAATAAAGCCTATTGTTAAAGCGGCAAAAGAGCTGAATATGCCTGCGCTGGCTTTAACAGACCAGATGAATATGTGTGGTCTGGTGCGTTTTTACAGCACGGCGCATGAAGCTGGTATTAAGCCT
Organism: uncultured Chromatiaceae bacterium; assembly: GCA_946482615.1. The sequence continues at coordinate 12,954 of CAMLSF010000062.1, forward strand.
ATAGTAGGGGCTGATTTGTGGGTACAGCATCCACTCTTTCCGGGCGAAGCCTGTCGTTTATTAATTTTGGCAGCCGACAACACTGGCTACCAAAACCTGACCATGTTGTTATCCAAAGCCTACTTACGTGGCCATGTGAATCACAAGCCGCAAATTGACCATGACTGGCTGGTGGAATACAAAGAAGGCCTGATGGTGTTGTCAGGAGCCAAAGATGGCCCTTTAGGCAAAGCCTTAATTAAAGGCAATGCACCCAGCGCTTTGGCTTTAGTGCAGTTTTATCGTGAACATTTCCCCAACAGGTTTTTTATTGAATTAACCCGTACCGGCCGCCCTGACGAAGAAACTTATATTCAGGCCGCTGTTGAACTGGCCGAGCGTGAGCAATTGCCTGTAGTCGCCACCAACGAAGTGGTGATGTTAAGTCCGGACGATTTTCCGGCCCACGAAATCCGGGTGGCTATTCATGATGGTTACACCTTAGAAGATAAAAGACGGCCAAAAAATTACAGCGAGCAGCAGTATCTGCGCTCAGCAGAAGAGATGCTGGAGCTGTTTTCCGATATACCGGAAGCGCTGCAAAACTCGGTTGAAATCGCCAAACGATGTAATGTCACCATACGATTAGGTGAATACTTCCTGCCGGCTTTTCCGACCGGTGGTTTATCTGACGCTGATTTTTTGGTGTTAAAATCCAAAGAAGGTCTGGAAAAACGTTTACTGCAGTTATTTCCCGATCCGCAAGTGCGTGCTGAACGACGAGCTGAGTACGATGAACGTCTGGATATCGAGCTGGGTGTAATCAACCAGATGGGGTTTCCCGGCTACTTCCTGGTGGTGATGGAATTTATCCAGTGGAGTAAAGACAATGATATTCCTGTAGGCCCTGGCCGGGGTTCTGGTGCCGGTTCTTTAGTGGCTTATGCGCTGAGTATTACCGATCTTGATCCGCTGGAATTTGATTTACTGTTCGAACGTTTCTTAAACCCTGAGCGGGTGTCTATGCCTGACTTCGACGTCGACTTTTGTATGGACAGACGCGACGAGGTGATAGAACACGTTTCTGACATGTATGGCCGCGAAGCCGTATCTCAGATTATCACTTTCGGTACTATGGCGGCCAAAGCGGTAATCCGCGACGTAGGCCGGGTTTTGGGTCATCCTTATGGTTTTGTTGACCGCATTTCCAAACTGATCCCACCGACGCCTGGCATGACGCTGGAACAGGCCTTTAAAGAAGAGCCCCGTTTACCTGAGCTTTATGAAGCCGATCAGGAAGTCAAAGATCTGATCGACATGGCGCGTCAGCTGGAAGGTGTCACCCGGAACGCCGGTAAACACGCCGGTGGTGTGGTAATAGCCCCAACAAAAATTACCGACTTTGCGCCAGTCTATTGTGACGAAGAGGGCAATAACCCTGTCACCCAGTTTGATAAAAACGACGTCGAATACGCAGGTCTGGTCAAGTTCGACTTCCTTGGTTTGCGTACCCTGACCATATTGCAGTGGGCTGTCAATATGGCCAACGAGCGTTTAAAGCGTGAAGGCAAACCACTGGTCGATATCAATACCATTCCGCTGACGGATAAAAAAAGCTACGACATGCTGATGAAAGCTGATACCACGGCCGTATTCCAGCTGGAAAGTCGTGGTATGAAAGACTTAATACGCCGTCTGCAGCCTGACTGTTTCGAAGATATGATAGCCCTTGTGGCGCTGTTCCGGCCTGGTCCTTTACAGTCAGGTATGGTGGATAACTTTATCGACCGTAAACGCGGCCGGGAAGAAATTTCCTATCCGGATTCGACCTGGCAGCACGAGTCGCTCAAACCCATACTGGAACCCACTTACGGCATTATCCTGTATCAGGAACAGGTAATGCAGATAGCGCAGGTGTTGTCTGGTTATTCGCTGGGTGGCGCTGACTTATTACGCCGCGCCATGGGTAAAAAGAAACCCGAAGAGATGGCCAAGCAGCGTGATACCTTCCGCGATGGCGCTGTCGCCAATGGTGTTGATGCCGAACTGTCGATGAAAATTTTCGACCTGGTAGAGAAGTTCGCGGGTTACGGTTTTAACAAATCTCACTCTGCTGCCTACGCTTTAGTGTCCTATCAAACCCTGTGGATGAAGGCACATTATCCGGCTGAGTTTATGGCCGCTGTGATGTCAGCCGATATGGATAACACAGACAAAATAGTGATTTTGGTGGATGAATGTGAGCATATGAAGCTCAAACTGATCCCGCCTGATGTCAATTCGGGTTTGTATAAGTTCACTGTCAACCGCCAGGGCCATATAGTCTATGGCATAGGCGCTATTAAAGGGGTGGGCGAAGGTCCGGTCGAAGCTATTTTAGCGGCGCGGGCTAAACACGGAAGCTTCACCGATTTGTTCGACTTCTGTAATAAAGTGGATTTAAAACAGCTGAATCGCCGCGTGATAGAAAAGCTGATTTTATCCGGTGCTATGGACCAGCTTGGCCCCCACCGTGCTGCTATGATGGCGACTTTAGAAGAAGCGATGAAAGGGGCAGAGCAGCAGGCCAAAGCTGAAGCTATGGGCCAGTCTGATTTGTTTGGATTAATGGCACCAGAGCCTGAACACGCCGCCAGTGCCTTTAAACAAGTGCCGATCTGGCCGGATGAAGTTTGGCTGGAAGGGGAACGTGAAACCTTAGGTCTATACCTGACAGGCCATCCGATCAACCGCTATCTGGAAGAGTTACCTCATTACAGCTCTGGCCGTTTAGTTGATATGCAGCCGGGCCGTCGTGATCAGGTGGTGCATGCCGCAGGTTTAGTCTTGTCTGTGCGCACTATGATCAATAAAAAGGGCAGACGTTGGGCTATTGTCACTTTAGATGACAAATCTGCGCGCTTAGATGTACGTTTTTTCCCCGAACAGTTTGAAAACTTCGAGCATTTGCTGCAAAAAGACAAAATATTGGTGGTGTCCGGACAGGTCAGCTTTGATGATTTCAGTGGCGGCCTTACAATGTCCGGCCGCGAAGTAGTGGATATCATAGCTGCGCGGGAAAAATGCTTAAAATCCCTGACCTTAACTGTACATCAACAGCAAATGGGGCTGGATTATCTGCAAAAACTGCAGCAAGCTATGCACGAATTTAAATTAGGCACAGTGCCTGTGAAGCTGGTGTACCAGCGCGACGAAGGTCAAGTCACAATGGCATTGGGCACCGAATGGTGGGTAACTCCTACCGATGCTTTGTTGCATCAATTGCGACAATTAGCAACAATACAACTGGATTTTCATTAATTAGGTAGTGACAGTCGATGATGCTGAATTATTTAGAGTTTGAGCAACCGATTGCGGAACTTGAAGCCAAAATAGAAGAACTTCGCAAAGTAAGCCGCAATGGCGAGTTTGATCTCGGCCTTGAAGAAGAAGTAAACAAGCTGAAGGAAAAAAGCTTAACTCTGACCAAAAAGATTTTTGCAGAATTAGGTGCCTGGCAGGTTGCTCAATTAGCCCGTCATCCGTTGCGTCCTTACACGCTGGATTACATTAAACATATTTTCACTGACTTTGACGAGTTTGCCGGTGATCGCACTTTTGCCAACGATCCGGCTATCGTCTGTGGTACAGCCCGTTTAGGTGACAAAACCGTGATGGTGATTGGTCATCAGAAAGGCCGCGACACCTCAGAGAAAATCAAACGTAACTTTGGTATGCCAAAACCTGAAGGTTACCGCAAAGCCTTACGTATGATGGAAATGGCGGAACGTTTTAATTTGCCAATTATTACCTTTATCGACACGCCTGGTGCTTATCCTGGTGTTGGCGCTGAAGAGCGTGGCCAAAGTGAAGCTATAGCCCGTAACCTGAAAGTCATGGCTGGTCTGAAAGTGCCGGTGCTTTGTACTGTGATAGGCGAGGGTGGTTCTGGTGGTGCTTTAGCTATAGGTGTTGGCGATCAGGTCAACATGCTGCAATACAGCACCTATTCGGTGATTTCGCCTGAAGGTTGTGCTTCAATTTTATGGAAAAGCGCGGATAAAGCGCCGATCGCTGCCGATGCCATGGGCATTACAGCTCCACGCTTAAAAGAGCTGAATCTGATTGACGAAATCGTCAGTGAGCCTTTAGGTGGCGCGCACCGTAATCACGAACAAATGGCACAAAGCTTAAAGCAGGCCCTGTTACGTGATTTAGCCAAGCTGGAGAAACTCAGCCTTGAAGACTTACTGGACAGACGCTATAAGCGCCTGATGTCTTTTGGCTATTGCTGATATAGCCGTCGTACTTGAAGCTGCAGCTGGCCTGCGCGCATAAAGAGTAACGGGCGGGGATAAACCCAGCCCCTGCAAGCCGCCTCAAGGCGGCTTTTATGTGCATGGAAGGACGGTATGTCGAAAATGCAGGGAGTACATTTTCGACGATGTGCATGGAAGGACGGTATGTCGCAACTGTCGGGAACCTTGTTGCGACGATTGTTTAGGGGCTTGTTTTAATGAGTTCAGAGTTCACTGCATCACTGCGTCAGCATATCCAACAGTTGGGTTTAAACCAGCTGGTGTTGGGCTTGTCCGGTGGCCTGGATTCCATGGTATTGCTGCAGCTTTGCCATCAGTTGACTCAGAGCTGCGCTATCAGGCTTAAGGCTGTGTATATCCATCATGGCTTAAGCGCCAATGCTGATCAGTGGGCGGACTTTTGTCTTCAGCAATGCCAAAAGCGCAACATTGCCTTTGAAGTGCAAAAAGTACAGCTGAACCCTGCCGCCAATATCGAAGCTCAGGCCCGGGCCGCCCGTTATTCGGCTTTAGCTGCTTTTGTCACTACCCGACAGACTGCTTTATTAACGGCTCATCATGCCGATGACCAACTCGAAACTTTATTGCTGGCATTAAAACGTGGCGCAGGTCCGGCAGGTTTATCCGGTATTGCTGCCTTGCAACCTTTTGCAGCGGGCTGGTTAGTGCGGCCTTTATTAGATTTTAGCCGTGAACAGCTGGAAGCTTTTGCTCAGCTGCAACAGCTCAAGTGGATTGAAGACGAAAGTAACAATGACAGCAGATTTGACCGTAACTTTTTACGTTTAGAGATCATTCCATTATTGCAACAACGCTGGCCGGCATTCCGGCAAAATGCCTTGCGTTCTGTTTCTCATATTCAGCAGCAACAACAGTTTGTTGAAACACAGCTTGATCGGCTATTACCCGCTGTAATGCATGGGGCTGAATTAGATTTAAACCTGCTAATGGCGCAAGACTTCCACACACAAAAGCTGCTGGTACGGCGCTGGCTGGCTTTAAAAGCTTTAAATCCATCAACCGACTGGCTGGAACGTTTTTTTAATGAACTCATAGCAGCTAAAGCTGATGCTCAGCCTTTGCTGGAGCTGGATGGTTATCAAATCCGCCGTTTTGCAGATAAAGCTTATATCACTCAGCAGGTTGAGGCTCCGGATGCAGGAGTTTTTCTTGAATTAACGCCGATGCAGCAGTTGAACACTGCTGCAGGTCAGTTTCTCCTTAACCGGGAAAACAAAGGCACGCCTTTGTTGTTAACTGACGATCCTTTATATCTGGTGTTTGGGCTTTTTAGTTTGCCTTTTAAGCCTGCAGGCGAGCGGCAAAGCAAAGCCTTGAAACAGTGGCTGAAATTATGGGCCATTCCGCCCTGGCAACGTGGGCACTTGCCTGTGCTGGTACAAAATAATCAGGTGGTGGCCGTGTTGGGATTAGCCTCCAATGCAACTCAAGAGCAAGCCAATGCCTGTATCGACTGGCAAAACTGAACTAGCAGGCAAAAAAAAGGGCTTTTGGCTCTTCTGTCCTTTAGCCCTAATGTACGACGACTAAAAGCTGTGCATCAAGCCTGATTCAGCAGTGCCACTTTGACGGCGTTTTTACCTGCCTGTTTGGCCTGGGATAAAGCTTCATCGGCACGGCTGAATAACAGCTCAGATTTCTGATTCGGTGCCAGTTGAGCTAAACCCGCACTTGCTGTGACCGCAAACTGATTGCAGACATGATGTTGGTTAATAGCTTTTACCAGGCGATGTGCCACCAGTTCAGCTGATAAAGCATCATCTGCTGTCAGTAAGATGGCAAATTCATCGCCGCCAAAACGGAATAAACAATCGCTGGCTCTTAAGGTTTGACGCATTGCATCCGCCACAGCAATCAGCACATCATCACCGGCAGGGTGACCGAAGTTATCGTTGGTTTGTTTAAAGTTATCCAAATCCAGCAGTATTAACGCACAGGCTTCCTGACGCCTGTTGGCCAGTTGCACTGCACGTTCAAACTGATCGTCAAAATTACGTCTGTTCCCTAAGTCAGTCAGGCTGTCTTTTAATGCCAGTTGCTGTAAACGAACCACTACTAAAGTATTGCGCAGCGGATACAGCCATTGCCTTTCCAGTTGCCACAACTGATGCTGGATCAGCGGAGTAAAGGCCTGATCGGACTGATAACAAAGCTCAGCCAGACACTGATCATTCAGCATCAGCACACTGCGATGCTCAAAATTACCTGATTCCGAACCAGGTGCCAGGTATTTGCCTACAGCGGTTTGTAATTGAATGGAGCGTAAAGGCAAAACTTTGCCAGCGGCCATTGAATAAATTTGTAACTGGTCTGCAAGGTCCAGACTGGTTTGCAATTGCTCTGGCAGTGTCGCCGGATCTGCGGATAAACCAGACCAATGCGGCTGACTGGTGACGCCAGCATAACTGGTTCCACTTAAAGTCATATCTTGTAAGCCATATAATTCCACTG
>CAMLSF010000063.1 GCA_946482615.1 uncultured Chromatiaceae bacterium
ACATAAGCAGCTAAAGAGGGGGCCTGAATATTAACCAGACTATGGCCGCTGTCTGATTTCACCACTGCCGTATTGTTTAAATGCATATGGCCGCCTATATGCAGCTGCACGCCAAGGTCGGCTAAGCGCTGGCTGATCTGCTGTTGCGGGCTGCGGGATAATTGCCCCTTATCTTCACCCAATAAAGCCGCTATCTGCTGAGTCTGGCCCTGATAAAACTCAAGCATAGGGTAATGGCTGAAGGTGATTAGGGTTTTGCCCTGAGCTTTAGCCCGCTCTGCCACTTGTTTGACCCAGGCCATGACCTGGGGTTTGTAGTCAAACATAGCGTTGTAACCGGCATTGCCCGAACCTTCAAAAGCTGCAGCTTCATTGCCTTTACCTGTGTAGCCTGCTTTGGGTTTATAGACATTGGCATCGATCGCCAGTAACCATAAGTCTTTCACAGGTTCCACCAGATAACTGGCATCAGGGATAACATGGCAGTTGCTGTAGTCTGATTTTTTATAAGTTCCGCCAGCGCCTTGCTGACAAATTTCAAACTGGCGTTTGCTGAAATCGGACTGAGCTAAAGCGTCGGCATGATTGTAGTTGGCTACAGAATAAGAGCTGTAGGGGGTTTCCCAATACAGATCTTCTGCTTTGGGGTAAAAACCAAAGTCTGCAAGTTCTGTCATTAATTCGCTGTAGCCCAGCTCTTTGACTTCTTCAGTGCAAATCACTGGATTCGTTTGGCTGGCACAAGCTTCAGAGCCCGGGCTAAAAATAGCCAAAGGCCGGCCATCTGCGCCTAAATAATCAGCTTTACCTGCAGGCTGCGCATGAGGCCGCACCGGATCATGATTGCCAAAAGTCAGTAAAAACTTCAGGCCATGAGTTTTGCTGTAATGCTGCATTATTCGTTTTAAGCCACGGATATGCAGGGTTTGGCCATCGTCACTGAAATCACCGGGCAGCACTACCAGTTTCACCTTACGACGCACCAGATCATCCAAAGCAGCCTGCAAGGCAAAATAGTTTTCGTTAAAAAGCCGGGTGGATTGCAGCTGGGCGGCCATAGTGCGGATAGTGGCGGCTTTGTCCGTACTGTCGCTTTTTATTCCTGCAAAGCTGCCGTCATTAAATTGGGCATAGACATCATGAAAATGCACGTCAGGCAAAAAAGCAATTTGTACCTGCGGCTTGGTTGCCCATACAGGTAAAGCAAACAAAGCCAGTACAGAGCAAAAAAGGACTGTTTTCATCAATGGTGTTTTCCTTTGGATCCGAATAAAAAAGGCCACAGCGGGCTGTGGCCTTTTAAGCTTGTATCATCTGACGAGCAGCCTAAACAGCATTAGAAATCTGCGCGCAGACCTAAACTGACACGTCGGCCTGAGAACTCATACATCACTGGGAAGGCTGGGTTCATAGTGTAACCCGTGGTTTCTTCGTCTGTAATATTGATACCTTTTAAGCTCAGTTTGACGTTATCTGTCAGCTGGTAACCTAAAGCAATGTCGGTTTGGCCATAAGCGTCACGGTACACAGGGTACATATTCAGGTGAATGTACTCGACATACTTGTCTTTGTAGTTATATGAAATCCGGGCATCAAAGAGGTCGTTTTCATAATAAGCAGTAAAGTTGTAGGTCTTATCCGCCAAACCTTCGGGTGGTGTTGGGATATCTAAATCCGAGGCACCAGTTAAACTGTTATCCAGCATGGTGTAGTTGGCATTGATGCCAAAGCCGTCCAGTGACTCACTGATCATAGTCAGAGGCAACTGGGCTATCAGCTCCAGCCCTGTGACTTTGTAAGAGCCGTCAGCGTTGACCGGCTGGTACAGGTCGAAATCGTAGTAACCATCTAAAGTACCGTCCGCATTACGTTTTTCTACGTTTTTGACAACACCTGTCAGTTCTTCACGGACCACACCTTCAATATTTTTCCAGAAGTAGGAGGCCGCCAGAATACCGCCATTTTCCATATACCATTCCAGGCCGGTTTCCCATTGCTTGGCTGTGGTTGGTTTCAGGCCAGGGTTACCGTCTTTAAAGCGGAAACCACTCCAACTGACAGTACGTTTATAAGCGATGTCGGTCAGATCCGGGCGCATCAGGGTTTCTGAGGCTGCAGTACGCCAAATCAGATCTTCAGCCACTTCCACTGTCAGGTTAAAGCTTGGTAATACATCGCTGTAGCTACCATCCGCAGAGACAGGGTCTTCTGTATAGCCGGTTGAACCATCAGGTTTCTGAATAGGGTGGTAACCAAAAGATAACACGTCTGTATCTACAGCCCGTACGCCAGCATTTAACTTGCTTGCTAAACCGCCCATTTCAAAGTCAAAGTTTGTCATGGCATACAAAGCTGTTACTTCTTCGTCGACACGGTAGTATTGGTCATCCTGGAACGGGGTAAAGAAGCCAGCGTAACGGAAAGTACGGCGGGCATAGTCGTTTGATACCTGCATCCAGTTCAGGTTTTTCGGTTTGTAGCCACCGCCAGAGGCGATATCTGTGACATAACCCAATTCGCTATCCTGCAATGTACGCGTATTTACCCATGAGCTGTCGCCTGCGGAAGGCCCCTGAATTTTGATCGCACCAAAGTTACGTTCTTTTGACTTGTCAGTGTAACGCACACCAAACTGCACGCTGCTAAGCGCTGGTAACATCGACCATTCCAACTGTTTTTTAAAGTCGAGCTGAGCGGCGTATTTGTCGTCCTGAACTTCTTCCAGTTCAGTTTCATAAGCTTCAAACAGATATTTGTCCGCCGCGTTGTACATGTCGATGCTGTTTGGATTATCACTCTTGATGGTCTCACCACCATTGGCTGTCCAGCGGGTGCGGGAAGGCGCATAAGCCACATGCTTCAGGTTGGCGTAGTCTGCGGTTTTCTCAGCACCTGAGAAGCCTGCCAGCGCATTAATTTCCCAGCCGTTGACGTCCCAATCCATAGTGATGCTGTATTGAGTGAAGTCGGTTTCGTTGATACGTTCTTTGCTCAAGAATTCATGCTGAGTGGCAGTGTAAGACACGTCTGTCAGCACCACCATGCCATATTCAGCCAATGTGGTATCGTCGTACGCATGGATAGTTTCTAAGGTACTGCGGCTTGATGCGGAATAGGCGGCAGCATCGTATTCATCTTCGGTATTGTCATAACCACCTAACATGGCGTCAAAGGTCAGGCTGAAGCTTGAACTTGGTTTGTACTGGATTGAGGCTGTGCTGCCCCATTTGTCCTGCTCGCTCTGAAAGATACGATCACCCACTTTATCCTGGAAAATAATACGGCTGGTTTCGTCTTTATTTTTAAAGTCGCTGACGATCACGCCTGCATCACGTTCCAGCACTGCTGCAGCCTGAGTGGAACGGGGCGCTGATGCTTCCAGGAAACGACCCATAGGGCGGAAGTTAATACCAGAGTTGGAGTCTGTTCTGTTATTACGCTCTGCTTTAGAGAACGACACTAAAGCCCCCCAGTCACCCCAGGTGTCGCTGGCGAGGAAAGAGAATTTAGGATCAGTTTTTTCCGAAATCGAGTTATGAGCGCCTTCAGCGGACACCACAAATTGTGCATCGCTGTAATCAAAAGGTTTGGCTGTGCCAATCTGCACTGAACCTGCAATACCACCTTCTTCATCTGCTGCAGTAGGGGACTTTTGTACTGTCACACTCTGGATAATTTCAGAAGCAAAAATATCAAATTCGACGTCACGGCCGCCACTGCCTGAAGCTGTAGCCAGGTTATTGATCGACACATGAGTAAAATCAGATGGCAGGCTGCGTACGTTTACTTTGCTGCCCAGGCCCTTGTTACGTTCGATAGTCACACCAGGCATACGTTGCAGAGCTTCAGCCAGGTTTTGCTCAGGGAAATCGGCAATGTCAGTGGCGACTATTGAATCAGAGAAACCAATGTTCTCTTTTTTCATATCAACGGCTTGTTCCAGGCTTTTGCTGTAGGTGCCTTTGACTGCTATGACTTCTACTTTTTGCTCAGGTTGTTTGTCCTGCGCATAAGCGGGCAAGCTGATGGCTGTACCCAGCAGCAACTGGCTGATAGCCAGACTTAACATGGTGCGTTTTGATGCAAGATGATGACGGTATTGATTCTGACTTTTCATTCCCAAACCCTTAGCTGATCTCATTATTTTTTCACCGCTACACTGCTTTTCCAGGGTGTAGTGGCAGCACTTAACGACGGGCGAGATTACAGAGCAACTATGATGTTTTTATTTCAGTCATCCCCCGGCGTAAAAGCCTTGTTGTAAATAAAGTGAAATGAAAAGGTTGCATTATCTGAGCGCTTGAACTGGCCGGATGTAACCGATTTCATTTGGTTTATTTTTATCCTGAATGTGGAAATTATTTAAAATCATGCGCTTGTGTGTATTTTTTGCGTCTCTCTGAGCTATCAGGCTGTTTTTCATTTTGCTGATTTTTCAAATGAAAACAGGGGGCTGCAGAGCTGTATTGGTTGTTTAAAAGACGATAAAGCGCATTTTTTCTGCGATTAACTTTGCAACTTTATCTGAGCTGCGCTGTTTTAAATCGAAGCCAGAGGAAATTAATCGTTGTGTCTGTAGCACTGACAGGTGCAGTATGTAAATTAATCAAAAAACATAGCTTTATGCTGAACAGAAACAACTGAATACCACAGGAGTTGTTATGTCTGATCGTAAAACAGCCAAAGATTTTCATCCACAAATCCTGCGTTTATTCGACCGTTATGTACATGGTGATATCAGCAGACGTGATTTTTTAACAGGCGCAGCAAAGTTTGCTGTGGCAGGCATGACAGCTGCAACACTATTGCAGGCGCTGGCTCCCAACTACGCCATGGGCCAGCAAATTCAGCCTGACGACCCACAATTAGATACTGAATATCTGACTTATCCAAGCCCTAAAGGTTATGGCAAACTGCGGGGTTATTTGGCACAACCTAAACAGATCAACAGCAAGTTGCCTCTGGTTCTGGTGGTGCACGAAAACCGGGGGTTAAACCCTCATATTGAAGATGTAACCCGGCGTTTGGCTCTGGCTGGTTTTATTGCTTTTGCGCCAGATGCACTCTTTCCGCTGGGTGGGTATCCGGGGGATGAAGACAAAGCCCGTGCTCTGTTTAGCACTTTAGATCAGGAGAAAACCCAACAAGACTTTATTGAAAGCGTGCGTATTTTACAAAAACTGCCCGGCGGCAATGGCAAAGTGGGGGTTGTTGGTTTTTGTTATGGCGGCGGCATAGCAAACTTTTTAGCCACAGAGTTACCAGATCTGGCTGCTGCAGTGCCTTTTTATGGGCGACAAGCTGATTTAACCAAAGTAGCTGCTATTCAGGCGCCGCTTCTGATCCATTATGCCAGCGAAGACGAAAGGGTAAATGCGGGGGCTCAAGCTTATGATGAAGCGCTAAAAGCCGCAGGCAAAAATGCTCAAAGTTACATATATCCGAATACTCAGCATGGTTTTCATAACGACACTACGCCCCGTTATGACAAGCAAGCCGCAACTCTTGCGTGGGATAGAAGCATTCAATTTTTTAAACAACATCTGAGTTAGCATCAGGATTGAAGATGAAATGAATTATCAGGCCATTAGTTTTAAAGATAAATTTGCGAAGTTCGATAATCACTGGTCACCCCGTGTTATTGCCGAAATGAACGACTACCAGTTTAAGCTGGTGAAAGTTGTGGGGGACTTTGTCTGGCATGATCACCCTGATACAGACGAAGTCTTTATTGTGATGGATGGCGTGCTGGATATCGAATTTGAAGATGGCAAAGTAACTTTGCAAGCAGGCGAAATGTTTGTTGTGCCTAAAGGGGTTAAGCATAAACCCTGTGCACAGGCTGAATGCCAAATCCTGTTGGTGGAACCCAAAGGGGTAGTGAATACCGGAGAGACTCAAAGTGCGCTTACCGCCCGGAATGATGTCTGGATTTAGAGGAAAAGGATTTTTAATGAGTAATAAGATCAGAAATATTCAAAAAACGCTGTTATCGGACAACTGGTACACCCTGAATAAGTATTCTTTTGAGTACCAGAATCACAGCGGTGAATGGCAACAGCAGCACCGTGAAGCCTACGACCGGGGCAATGGCGCTACTATTTTGTTGTACAACAGCAGCAAAGGCACTGTGATCCTGACGCGCCAGTTCCGTATGCCCACTTATGTCAATGGCAACACAGATGGTTTGATGATTGAAACCTGTGCTGGTTTGCTGGAGCAGGATAATCCGGAAGACTGCATTAAGCGTGAGGCCGAAGAAGAAACCGGCTACAAAGTAGATAAAGTGCAAAAGTTGTTTGAAGCTTATATGTCACCGGGTTCAGTCACCGAAATTATCCATTTTTTTGCAGCTGAATATGCTGAAGATATGCAGGTGTCATCAGGCGGTGGTTTGGCACATGAGCAGGAAAATATTGAAGTACTGGAACTGGATTTTGAACAGGCTTATTCGATGATAGGCACAGGTGAAATTAAAGACGGTAAAACTATTATGTTGCTGCAGTACGCTAAGATAAAAGGCCTGATCAGGAGTGGCAGCGCAGATAAAATTTTGTAGCCTTCTCTGAGAGGGAGAGTGTGACACCGAGGGTCGCTAAAGCGCAGGCGGTACTGACCAGCGCTTTAGTCCCAAAGGCTAACGCTTCAGCGCTTCTTCAATAACCTGTCCGTTTTGTTTGTAGATCACTCCGTTTTTCATTACTAAATCAACATGTTGCAACAGGTTCATATATTTAAGCACATCGCCCCTGACAGCAATAATGTCTGCAACTTTGCCTGGTGTTACAGAACCGTATTTATCCTGCACCCCCATCATCACGGCTGGCCAATAAGTCGCAGCTCTGATAGTTTCCACAGGGTCAAAACCAAAATCGTCAACCCAGAGTGCCATTTCATGCCAGGTCGTCTGGCAATGAAACTTCATCGGAATGCCAACATCGGTTCCCACCAGCATTACCACACCGGTTTCTTTTAGCTGCTCAATTTTATGTTTTAGTGTGGGTTTGCGCAGCGGCACTAACTGGGTGTACGCCAAATGGCCTGGCTTTTTAATGGACTGTTGAATATCAGCGATAGTGTCTGGTTTTAAGCCTCTGTGCCAGCAGCTGTTGTCTAAATGCTCCGGATTTTTGACTGTATCCTGATAACTCCACAAACCTTCCACTGTCGGCGTCCAGAACAGCAGGCCTTTAAACATACCAGTGCCAGTGCGTTCCTTAATAGCAGTCAATACATCTTCCGGATAACCCGGCGCTGTGGTCAGGCTAGTGTGTTCAAAGTTATCGACGCCAATTTCTATACCCCGGCGGATTTCATCAGGTTTGTGCGAATGCGCGACAACTTTCATGCCTCTTTTATGGGCTTGCTTTACTATAGCTTCAGCCACTTCACGTGGCATATCGTCCTGATCAATGAGTTTGACTATGTCCATACCGGCGTCGGCTAACTGATTTACTTTTTTTATGGCGTCACTTTTGTCTTTCACAGCCCAGCGGTAATTTTTTTCCCAATCCCGGACTTGCCATTGTAAAAAAGGACCTGAAGCGTAAAGGCTGGGGCCAGGGATTTCATTTTTAGCCAGTCTGGCTTTGATAATTTGAGTATCTTGCAGTGGTGCCCCTAAATCTCTGACGCTGGTCACTCCTGCCAGCAATAACTGCACTAAACTGGCTGGCATAATTTCATCGGCAAAACGGTCTTTGTATTTAGCTTGCCAATGCACATAGTCGGCATGACCTGTCAGTTGGATATGGGCATGACTCTCCCACAAGCCAGGCAGCAGATCATGGCCTTCAGTGGAAACCACTTTGTAGCCCTGAGGCACCTGTAATGTATCGACTGAGCCCACTTGTTGAATGATGCCTTCATCGATCAGGATCACGCTATTTCGGATCAGATTTTCTGCCGTACCATCGATCAGCCTGCCACCCACCAGTGCAATTTTTTCTGCAAAAATACTGGTGCTTGTGCCACAAAGCACAAGACTAACCATCAGTGAAATAACATGTTTTTTCATAAGGCCTCTGAATTGTTTTATTTTTAGTCAATTTAAAGTAACTGGTGAACAGAGGGATATCAACGCGGTTCAACTTATATCAGGGCGCAGTGGACTATAGTTGCATACCTGGCAGATGCTACTGATCTTTGAATATTTTTCCTTACAGTTTCATATACTTTGTCATCTTTACTTAAGCCACACTGACAGTATTCACTCAGAACAACACGGAAACTAAAGATGAACGATCAACAATTTAAACTTCACCGCCTGTTGCTGGTGGCTGTTGCCAGTCTGTATATCTGGGTTTTACTTGCCTTTGAACACTATAACGGTGGTGTGGTAAGTCACCATTTATTAAACAGAAGCGATTTACCTGCTATTTCAAACTGGTGGGGAGCTTTGGTATTACCTTTGCTGGGTTGGTTTTTAACCGGACGTATCTATAAGCGGGTAGTGACGGCTTATCCCTTTGCTGTGGTGGCGGGTTTTACAGGCGCTCTGCTGTTTGGTGTTTTGCTTTCGGTATTATTTGTGTATCAGCAGCAACAGATGCTATCGGGGCTGATGCTCAGTCTGCCTGTGCTGGCATTGATCTTGCCATTATACCGTGCTGAGTTTTTATTAGGTTTTGTGCTGGGGATGTGTTTCACCTTTGGTGCATTAATTCCGGCCGGAGTCGGCACTTTGGTGGTCTTGATGTCTTTTATTTTGCATAAAACCCTGCGGCCTTTATTGGGTTATGTTTTTAGCTCTGTGTCGGGAGTCGTTGGTTCGAAGTAACCTTTTGTCGCACTTTCTGTGTGATCCACTGTATTTAGAAGCTTATCTGCGGGTAACTTGTTGTAAGTTTTTCTTTATACATTAGTTTTAGTTCCAGGTTGTAATTACAGCTACAGGGTGCGACAGATGAATAGGATAGTCACCACAGCGGTGCTGGCTTTGATTGCCATCACTCAGACCAGCTTTGCTACTGAATTTACTCAGGCCAGGCAACTGACCTCAGCAGACGATTTTGCTGTACTGGCACCCAGAGACAGGGTAGCGACCGAAAACCGTATTCTGACGGAACGACTGGAGGCGTTGCTGCCGCAGTTAATGGCGGAAACCAAACTGGACATGTGGCTGGTGATTAACCGCGAATACGCCGAAGATCCTGTGTATTTTACCTTGGTTCCACAACCCACTTTTGCTGCCCGTCGAACCACAATGTTAGTGTTCTTTCGTAAGGCAGACGGCTCAGTCGAGCGCTTATCTGTGAACCGTTACCCTTTTGGACCGCCCTATACCTCAGCCTGGTCAGGTGGCAATCTAACAGAGCAATGGCAAGCTTTGGCTAAAGTCATTACAGAACGTAATCCACAGCGTATAGGTATTAATGTCTCAACGGACTGGCCTGTGGCCGACGGTCTGACAAAAGCTTTGCATCAACTGCTGCTTGATGCTTTGCCAAAAGACTATGTCCGCCGTTTGGTCAGTGCCGGGCCTCTGGTGGTGCGCTGGATGGAGCAACGCACAGCGTCCGAACTTGAGTTGTATCCTCACATTGTCAGTCTGGCCCGCGCCGTTATTGCTGAAGCCTTTAGCGCGAAAGTGATCACGCCAGGTGTCACCACAACTGAAGATGTGGCCTGGTATATTCGTCAGCGGTATGAAGCCCTGGGTTTGCCGGTCTGGTTTATGCCTGATGTCAATCTGCAACGACCGGGCTTGCCGTGCGAAGCGCAGGCTGCCTTCTGTGGAAGTGAGGGTGTAATACAAGGTGGGGATGTGCTGCATACAGACGTAGGTATTTGTTATCTGAAGCTTTGCACCGACACCCAGGAAATGGGGTATGTGTTAAAGGTGAATGAGCAGGATGCCCCGATAGGCCTTCAAAAAGCACTGGCGACAGGCAATCAGTGGCAGGATATTTTAACCAGTCAGTTTAAAACTGGTCGCACCGGCAATGAAGTGCTGGCCCGTACTATCAAAGAAACCAAAAAGCAGGGCATGATCAGTAGTACTTATACTCATCCCTTAGGTTTTGTTGGTCATGCACCCGGGCCCACTATTGGCATGTGGGATAATCAGGGGCCTGATTTACAACACGGCCAATGGCCACTTTATGCCAACACTGCTTATGCCATTGAAGGTAATATCAAACAACAAGTGCCAGAGTGGAATGGGCACTATGTACAAATCAAGCTGGAACAAAGTGCTTATTTTGATGGCAAAGAGGTGATCTATCTGGCAGGTCGTCAGGTGAAATGGCATCTGGTGCGGTAGTACAGAGCCGGGTTTCGACTATTGGCTGATGTCTGAAGTGGCTTCGCTGTGCTAAGGTATTGATATTCATGCGAAGGTGCAGTTGTGGCTGTACCAGCTCTGTTATCAGTACCATCAGAGGGGCTTTCCTTATGCTTATCTTTTTCGTCAGTATTGCCATACTGATCCTCGGTTATAAATTCTACAGCCCTTTTGTTGAAAAACAGGCGGGCATAGATCCAACAGCCATTACACCTCAGGAGCGTTTTAACGAAGGTGTGGATTATGTAGCCATCAGCCCTTTTAAAGCTTTTTTAATTCAGTTTTTAAATGTCGCTGGAGTAGGGCCTATTTTTGGCCCTATTCTGGGTGCTGTGTATGGTCCTGTGGCTTTGGTCTGGATTGTGATTGGCAATATCATAGGTGGGGCAGTGCACGACTATTTCTCTGGTGTGATGAGCATCAAAGAAGACGGCAAAAGTTTACCCGAAATAGCAGGCCATTATTACAACATTGTGTTTAAAGGTTTTATGCTGGTGTTTACCGCCATGTTGCTGTTTTTTGTTGGTGTAGTTTTTATTATGAGCCCGGCCGGGCTGTTAAGTAATTTGTCGTATTTTGAAGGCACTTTTTTAGCCGGTAATACTTTTTGGGTGCTGGTGATCCTGCTGTATTACTTCCTCGCCACTTTGCTGCCTATCGACAAAATTATCACTAAACTGTATCCGGCTTTTGGTGTGCTGATGATTGTCATGACGACTTTAATAGCGGCTGCTTTGTTAATGGAAGCACCACATTTACCTGCGGTCACTGATATTTTTGCTTATTTTGAAGGCCACCATGAACATGATTTTTTAACGCCCAATCCGGATGGAGCCCCCATCTGGCCTTTACTGTTTTTAACTATCACCTGTGGTGCTATCAGCGGTTTTCACTCCACTCAGGCGCCTATTATTGCCCGTTGTTTAACCAACGAAAAATACGTCCGGCCTGTGTATTACGGCGCTATGGTGTGTGAAGGCATAGTGGCTTGTGTCTGGGCTTTGGCCGGTATTGCCGCTTTTCCTGGCGGTTATGTTGAGTTAAAAGCCATGTTGGCTCAGGGCGGTCCGGGTTTAGTGGTCAATCATATTGCCACCAGCTATCTGGGCGTGTTTGGTGGTGTCATGGCGATACTGGCGGTTGCTGTATTTCCTATTACCTCGGGTGATACCGCCTTTCGCTCGCTGCGTTTAACCATAGTGGATGCTTTTGCTATTCCACAAAGTCTGCGTAACAGACTGTTATTGTCAGTGCCTATTCTGGCTATTGCTTACCTGATGACCTTGCTGGACTTTTCACTGATTTGGCGTTATTTCGCGTTTTCCAATATGTTGTTATCCACCAGCGTATTGTGGCTGGCAACCAAGTACTTACTTGACCGCGGCACTTTCCACTGGGTTGTCAGTATTCCTGCCGTCATAGGTACCAGTATGACAGTGGCTTATATTGCCACTGCTGGTATAGGTCTGAACCTACCTATGGACTACAGTAAACCTATAGGTGTGGTCGTAGCCGTCATAGGTTTGATTGGGCTGGTGATGGCGCATGGTAAACGAGCTGCGCCAGCTGTGTAAGCTAATCTATCTCTGGACAAAACAGCGGGCTAGCCCGCTGTTTTGTCCAGACTACTGATCTTCTGTTAACGCATCCACCGCAGTTTGTGCCAAATCAGCCCAGATAGGGCTCTGCCATTCCTGCAAGTAACGGCCAAACTGCCGTTTGGTAGATAAAATTGGGAATTTATCAGTCAAAGGCTCATCCAGCATGGCTTTGCAGTGCTGCACAATAGTCTGCTGAAGAGCCTTCAGGTCTGCTTTATCCGGGTGATAAACCGCATTCAGTAAGGTCAGTTCTGCCAGAGTCGCCAGTACATAGACTTTGTCTTTTCCTGAGCTCAGACTCAGTTTCCAACTGGTCATTTCAAGCGCTGCACACCAGGTGGTACCGTATTTTTCAGAGAGTTTTTGTAAACCCGCTGCATCGTCTGTTCTGTTACGAATAGCAATGACGGACAGGTATTGGGTCAGCAGCCAGTGGTTGGATTGATCGATGTTCCAGGCGGCCTGATAAAACTCAAAACAGCTTTTGTAAGCCTGATCCGCTTCTTTTCCTGCACCTATTAAATCCAGCGCTATGCCAATACGTTTTTCGCTGGCAGCACTTAAGCCCAGGCGCATCGACCATTCTTCTTTGGTTAAATGATCATGAGGCTCGTCACGCCACTCTTTCAGCTCCTGCCGTATCGCTTCGGACAAAGCCGTCAGCTCTTCATGCAGATCTGTCCGTTGCTCTGCTCGGGCTAAATCCTGAGTAATGGTTTTCACCAGCTCATCTATGCGGTCAAACTTCACTTCAATTTTGCGCTGGGTTTGGCTGGCATGGAATTGTTGCACCTGCACCGCAAAATCAGCCGGAACAGTCGCATAAGCCACTATGCTGGCCCAGTCGTGAGTTTCAGGGGCGTCAGTGCGTAACCGCTGGCGTAATTCGTGTAATACCCAACGTGGGTCATCCCCTTTGAGTAAACCGCTATACAGCACTTTGGCGGCTATGGCGGATGCTTTCATCCAGAGTGGGAACTGGGAGGCGATCACCCAGGGAATACCTGAGCTATTGAGTTCATGCGCTATGCTGCCGCCTGGTGTCAGTACTGAGTTGATATTGCCTGAATCACAGGTAGCTAAGGTGACTACAGTGGGGCGGCAGTGGGTGGTGCCTAACGCATCGTTAGCCGTCAGAGCCATCGCCAGTCGTTCACCGTCGACCACGTCCACTTGATCTGGGCCTGCTTCGCTGCATAAAGCCACACCATAATGCTCGTCACCTGACTGCTGATAAGGCGCGCCATGAGCCAGAATATGAATATGAGTAAACTCTTCTGTGGCACATAAAGTGCGCAGTTGCTCAAGAGTCGCTTGTGGTAACACTGTCAGCAGTTTTTTCACTTCGCTGATGCGCTGCTCCGGGCTGTCTTTGAGTTTTACCCAGGGCTCGATGGCTTCACGCAGCGCTTGTAAATGGGATTGGGACGGCACATAACTGCCGGCTGGCGCTGCAAAAGCAAACAGAATTTTTGGTGGTCTGGCCCAATTCAAAGGTAAAGGCCGGCCACGACGTACTTCGCGGGTAATGGAGATTGGAGTACGCATCTGTAAAAACAATGGGGCTCCAGTGCCGGGAAAACCATCTGCTGCAATAGCGGCTTCAAAAGGCAATAAACCTAATTCAAAAGCCGACATCGACAAACTTAAATGCACCAGACTGCCTTTTTCTGCAGCTGCTGCACCCAGTTCGGAAATCAGTGCCGGTACTTCTGCAAAAATACGCCCCAGACTTTCGCCTATATCGCGCAGTTCTGCCTGGCGCTGATCGTCCGTGGCCGGGTCTTTATCCAGTGGGTACTTCAGCCGTTTTAACCGCATCAGCAACTGGCGGTGTTCAAAGGGGATATTAAGGGTCACAGGACCATCTGAACCACAAAGCGCAATGTAATTGGTTAAAGGTGACAATAACTGATTGTGAGTGGGGCCTGCTCTTAACAGTTCAAGCTTTACGCTGCGAATTTCTGTGCTTTGCGCTTTCATGTTAAGACCTCTCAAATTGTTTGATAATTTGCGGCTCGCCCGTGCCATCCCCCAGCACATGAGTCAGGCTGCCTATAGTGCCAGTGGCGGTTTTTTTAATAGAGACGGCGCTGGTTTGATTCATTACAAAAGGTTTGCCGGCAAAACTGGCGTTATCGATGCTTTCCATTTTGCCGTCGATCAGGATGTTATAAACCGGCAGGAAAGACGCCTGATCTTTGAGCATCTCCGGCGTAAAACTCAGCAAGCGGATCCAGGTGCCGCAGTTAAAATAATAACGGCCAGATCCCATGTCGATGGCGCGCTCCAGATGGGTGTGGCCTGTAACTATAAAGTCGATGCTATTGCCAACTGCTGCAGTCACTTCTTTGTAAGTGTCGTCTTTGTCGTTGATATCAAAGGTTTTATCGCCGGATAACCAGTCTTTCATCGCACGGCGCAAGGCTTCATCTTTGGGAATGTTGCGGATCCAGCCGGTTAAACGGTCAAAAATCAGCTGACCAGTGCCCAGTTGTCCATCCTGTTCAAACAGCTGAGCATTAGGAGTGCCAAGGTTTTGTTCGGCTTGCAGTAACATAGCATCCACCGCCTGACTGTCGGCACTGGCGTAAGTTCTCATGCCCTGAGTCAGGTTGCTGCCAAGCACTTGTGTCAATGCAGGTGGGCTGGCATTTTGTTCTTCATGGGTCTGAAAACCATCCATCGATAAGCGTTGATTGACTTGTCCGCCGTCTACTGTTTTTCGTCCGACAATTGATAATAAATCGCCGATTTTTTTCGCCTGTGATGGGTCCAGCACCACTAAAGTGCCGACAGCGGCCTGAGTTTCAGGTTTGAGCAGGTCAATCCATTTGTACTTTTCTTTGACCTGATTCATTACCTCTTTCACCATGCGGGTACCGGCATTGGGTGTCCATTCCTGCTGGGTCAGAGTGCGGCCCGCATTCAGACGTCGGCCCACTTTGGCCAGATCTTCGTATCTGTTGAAATTCCAGGGGTCGACCTCATTGCCATGGGTGCAATACACTGTTGCGCCACCTACAGTGCAGCTAAAACCGGCACCTATAGTGGAAAACTCAATGCGGGCACGTTTTTGTGGATTGTCCACGGACAGTCGCTGTTGGATCAGGCGTTGCACTACGGGAAAAGAGATCTCCACATCGTGATTGCCAATAATAAACACCAGGGTGCGGCCTTCCAGCGCGACAAAATCCGCCAATGCGGCCCAAATGCCGGAGAAGGATGGATTCGCCATAATACTGCTGACCACTTCAACAGCTCTGTCGACCATAATGTAATCAGAAGATTTTTCAGCCAAAGTGTCAAACACATCACCGTTGAGTACCAAAGCGACCTGACCTGCAGGGTTTTGTTTGCCGACCCACTGAATATAACCAGCCAGTCTTTTGGTTTCGCGCAGCACCTGAAAACTGGGTTCAGCGCCGCCCATATGGATATCGGAAATGACATGCACTTCATCATAAGCAGGAAAATTGCTCATTGGAGTTAACCTCGTTGAAAGGTGCAGAGCAGCAGTGCTGCTCTGTAGATTAAAAAGTTGGCGAAACAGAGAACGCAACCATTCGCTCATCTGCTGAGCCTTGTTACAGATCTGCTGTGGGGGCTATACCTGTAATACCTTCGGCCACCCGTTCTGATACAGCACTGATGGTCGCTATTGGGTTGGCCCCTACAGCAGTGGGCAATAAGGAACCGTCTGCCACATACAAACCACTGTAACCAAACACCTGACCAAAAGTTGCCAGTTCCGCACTGGTCACCCCTTGCTCCGGGCTATCTGCTAAACGACAGCCCCCCAATGAATGCACTGTGACATTACGCCGCATAGGCCAGAGCCAGTTCGGCATAGGAATAAAAGCTTTGCCACCACACCATTGTTTAAAGCGCTCGCCTGTGTCCAGAATGGCCTTGTACAAGGACATACTGTTTTTATAAGGCCATTTCAGATGCAAATAGCCGTCTTTATTCAGTGTCATTACACCGTCACCTTTATCCAGCCCCATACAAAGCAGGACGCTGGTGTTGTAGGACAAGTCGTTTTTCAGTAATGAACTTAAGGCATAACCTAAATGCCCTGTGCTGATACCATGCACAAAGCGGGCAAAAGCCAGGCGTATAGTGCGTACCAAAGCCTGCAGCTTGGAGGCGCCGGGTTTAACCCCTTCGGTGTACCAGGCGGCAAAGTTTGGATAGCTGGCATCTTCCAGAATAAAAGCTTTGTCGCGGTCGAAGTTTTTAAACAGGTTGTAATCTGTGCCCTGGGTGATCACAGGGCCATAGTTGGGGTCTGCCGGCTTGTCACCTGCAATAACAAAAGATAAAAAATCGCCATTGCCGGAAAAATGCCGGCCCAATTGCTGGCTGATCTCAGGTAAGGTTTTATACAGATCGCGACAGCGCATCAACAGCTCGTTGGTGCCTAAAGTGCCGGCCGACACCACCACACGGCGGGTCAGGGCACTGCATTCTTTATGGGCATCTTTTAAATCCTGCCAGTAGACCCGGTAACCAAATTCACCATTCATGGCCGGGTTATCCTGACCTGTAGCATCGATGGGCACTATTTTTTGCGCCAGCACCTGAGTGTGGATATGGGCCTGATACCTGTGTTCGGCGACATATAAATAGTTTAAATCCAGCGTATTTTTTGAATGGGTATTGCAGCCGACATCACATTCAGCACAGTAAACACAAGAGGTTTGTACTGCGCCATAGCGGTTTTTCTCCTGCACCCCTATAGGCGTTGGATTGTTAAAATCGTTGCCAAAAAACACATTGATATCCAACAGCTGAGAGTCGTGGCCATCGGCTTTGGCAAAGTTCTGAAATAAACCTGTGCGGATAATTTTGCGTCTCGGATCGTCATTTTGTGGTACAGGCCGCGCCCCCAGCACTTGTTTGGCGATGGCGTAATAAGGCTGCAGCACGTCTTTTTTGGCGTTAGCTGGCCAGTTATGGTCAAAGACTTCATCCGGTGGTTGTAAAAACACGTTGGCATAAATTAACGAGCCACCCCCTAAGCCAGCGCTGATGACGGCATCCATATGATCAAAATTACGGATATCAAATAAACCGTGGCTTTCTTCACCTTGCAGTTTTTCCGGCATGTCGCGTTTTTCCTGCGGCAGGTTCCAGAAATTACGCGCCATATCGTGAGGAGAGCGGGCAAAGGATCCCATAGGGTATCTTTTGCCGCGTTCGAGTAATAACACTTGTCCCGGCCATTTTTTTGATAAGCGGCAGGTGTTGATGGAGCCACCAAAACCACTGCCAATCACTATGGCTTCATACTCATATTGAATATCCATCTTGTTGCTTCCTGTAGGCCAGCTCTGCATCCGGCCTTTTTTTGTTTTTGGTTAGTGTTTAACTTTGTGGCTGACATAAGTGGCCCATAACTGACGGGCGAAAAAGCCGGTAAAGGCATTGATGGTTTTGACTTTGGAGCTAAAACCATCGGCTTTGGTGACTGTGACAGTGGACAGCAACTTCAACAGATCAATAGCGCCAAGGCTTAAGGTACCGGCTCCTATCACAGGCCCTGATTTGTCAGAGCCCTGATGCAACTGGGTATAAAGTGTGGTGGTTTCAGGCCAGAGTTTAAAAATGGAACCTTGCCGTACTTCTTTGCGGCCAGCCAGATAATAAGACTGACCCTGATGTTCAAAGGCCAGCTCGTACACCATCAGGGTAAGTTTTGCATCGTCCGTTGGTTTAAACAGGTTAAACACACCACTGTGCGCCTCAATACCCATACCTAAAGGTGGAAAATCTATAGTGCCAATCAGGGTGCCTGTGTGCTCTGGATCGCTGATAAAATCTGTCATTGTTGTGATGCCTACAGTGGCGTGCATCGCAAGTTCAGTGCCTGCCTGCCGGCCTTTATGCAGACCATCAGTCGGGTCTGTCGCGTCCAGTGAAAAACCACCTTTCATGGTTTCTTTAAATTGAAGACCGGTTTTTTCTGCTGTCATTTTTAGGATCTCTGGCTCTAAGGGGACTCCTGCAGGAGTCATAAAGTGAAAGTAAGTCGTGGCATCGCTCCGGCCCCTCTCAATCAGTTCTGCATGGCTGATAGCGCCTGTGTACAAAGCTGAATCCAGGGGTAAGGGGTGAGCAGGTTTAATCAGATGCAAGGTGATGGGCTTTTGATGGCCATAAGGTTGTTCGCCTTTTTCAATACGCTGATTCAGCTCAGCGATAAGGCGTAATTCTTTAATTAAAGCGCCGTTGGCACTCATTTCCAGCATTTGCACATAGGCATTCAGCGGACCACTGCGATAGGTGGGGATGTTACCCATCACCCAGACCAGCCAGAGCTCATTCGCGCCTGCTTTGACTGTATCCAGCAGGTTGGCGTCCTGAATGAACCCGGAATCCAGATACAAAGTGCCGTTGATATCGACAGGTGGCATAGTGGCGGGCAGAGACATACCGGCTATCAGATGATCTTCCGTCAGTTCTGTATGTTGGGTGACCTGATTAGTTTTCATGGCAAAATTGCACATATTAAAACTGGCTTTAACGCCTGTGGCTGCGCGGATTTTGTCAAAATTGATACCCAGGTGCGGGTAGACTTTACGCCGAAAAGCTTTGCTGGAACTGGCCGCGACAAAACAACCTGGCCAGAGGTAATTCAAAAGCGGCATAAAGGAAAAAGTGCTGCGCATTGTTAAGCTTTGCCAGCGCTCGCAAATTTCAGTGCTGGTTAAACCCGACAGCAGCATAGCCAGATTCAGCGAACCACCGGAAGTGCCATCCATATGCGAAAAGGTCAGGCCACGCTTAAACAGCTCATCCATCACCCCAGCGGCATAAGACAAACGTAAACCCCCGCCCGGTAAAATCAGCGCTCTTTTTATACCTGTCTCGTCAGCTGCAACTTCTGCTGCAGCACCTTGTGGGATATGGGTTTGAACCGACATTTATGAATTGTCCCCGGCATCCGGCGGAATAGGGGCTGTAGGCGGTGGTAACCAGGCTTCACTTAAGGTCAGGTTGATCACAGATTCAAAACCTTCAGGCGCCACCTTAGGCAACTGCTCAAAATCGAGGAACCAGCTTTCGATATGATCGTCCAGCACCCCACCTATGGACGGCAAAAATATCGTGGCTATCGCCTTACCAATATTTAACTGTTTTAACGCCTGCAGGCGGGGGTGATCACCAATCACAAAACGGGCTTTGGCTTTGCTGAATAGATTCAAACCTGCTCTGGCATTGAGGAAAATATCAGATTTCATCAACATGCCACGAAAGGAGCAGTAGTTAGAGGCTTTGGTTTTAATCGGTAGCCAGGCACTGGCAGGTTTATCTATTTCAATATAAGTCACCAGTTTTCCGTCCAGATCATACTGGCTGCTGACTTTATCCTCAGTGATTAAAAAGTTCAGGCTGCCCTGATGTTTTGGCATACCCCAAATCCCTTTGCCGCCTTTGACCGACACTTCGGACGATACAGGTAAATCCACCACATACTGGCCGGTTTTAAACCAGTTCATAAAAAGGGCGGGCAAGAGTCGTGGCGCAGGTTTTTCGCCGTGGGTACAACCTATGGCGATACTGTATTC